>CAVCCE010000018.1:0-13037 GCA_963600555.1 Duodenibacillus sp. | reverse complement strand
AAGAAATTATAAAAAATTTGTAATTTTCCCTTGCAATTCTTCTAGGTATTTAGTAATATAAGTGAGCGCTGATAAAGCAAGCAATTAAGTGAAAGAACAGTGCGCTTGGCAGACATTGAGGAAATACTCAAGAGGCCGAAGAGGTGCCCCTGCTAAGGGCATAGGTCGGGCAACCGGCGCGAGGGTTCAAATCCCTCTTTCCTCGCCATACATGGTTCTGTGGAGTAGTGGTTTATCTCGTCTCCCTGTCACGGAGAAGATCGCGAGTTCGAATCTCGTCAGAACCGCCATTTATTGCGAGTGTAGTTCAATGGTAGAACGCCACCTTGCCAAGGTGGACACGGCAGTTCGATTCTGCTCACTCGCTCTTATCAAAACTTTGATAGTAAGGAAGGCTTTAACTCCAATGTGGTTCTGTGGAGTAGTGGTTTATCTCGTCTCCCTGTCACGGAGAAGATCGCGAGTTCGAATCTCGTCAGAACCGCCATTTATTGCGAGTGTAGTTCAATGGTAGAACGCCACCTTGCCAAGGTGGACACGGCAGTTCGATTCTGCTCACTCGCTCTTTTTTATACTTTATTAAAAAGACACTTTCTACAAGTGTCTTTTTACATGTGCATTAAAATAATCAATCACATCTTTATAATATTGTTCTCTAATATCCTTTGTAGCATTAAAGATTTCATGTTTTGAACCTTTGTATTCCAATAAAGTGACATTCATATTTTTCTGATCAAAAATATTTTGTCCTTCTGCTTTTACCATGGAATCATTTTCAGCTTGCAACAACAAAATAGGTGTTTTTATTTTTTTTACATTTTTTAATATCTTAGACGTTGCATCTTTACCAGCACGTATCCAGCTCCAAGTACCACCCCACGTTTGATACTCCTTGTGATTCAACCTTTGTGAGAATTGATACTCATATCTATCTTTATCCAGCATTGAAGAATTCTCAAAATCTACGATTCCCGTAAATGGTTTTTGACCAGGTCCATATTCTTCATCATCAAACGCAACTTTTGAATAAGCTGATAAAGCCTCCACCGCAATATCTGGTATATTTCCATAGTTCATCTCTAACATAGGAGAAGATAATACTGCACATTGAAAGACATCTGGATATTCTTCTAAAAAAAGTGTAGATACTGCTCCACCCATAGAATGTGCATACAAAAAATATTGTTTTGTTTTCGATTCGTTCTTTACGATATCCATAAAAGAATGTACATCTTGAACATACTCTTCAAAATCAGATACATGAACTCTAGAATCATTATAATGATCAGTACGTTCTGATTTCCCATGTCCTCTTAATTCGAGAAAAAAGATACTATATCCTGCTTGATAGAATCTACATGCGTTTTCATGATGCTTTCCAAAGAATTCAGAGAACCCATGAATCATCACAATAGAAGCTTTTTCATTTGGATTGATAGCTTGGTAATAATGTAGTCTTAAACCATCATTACTATGGATATCCCCTTCTTCAACTTTATCTAAGAATGGTTTGATTTCTTTTTCAATATATTCTTTATATTCCGGACTCATATTCTTCAATCAACTTTCTGATCTTATCAGGATAATTTGTAATCAATGCATTTACACCATACTCCAAACACATCTTTGCGATATAGTCTTCATTAACGGTCCATACATTGACATCTAATCCATACTCCTTACACTTCTGCATATATTCCGGATACTTTAAATTATAGAAAGCAGGATGTAATGCATCTACATGATTATTTCTACCATATTCAGGCATATCTAATGTACCATCACAGTATAAGAATGCTGTCTTAGCTGAAGGATCTAATTGTTGTATTCTTAAAATGGAATAATGATTAAACGAAGAATAGATCACTCTATCCTCAAATCCTTCTTCTTTCGTTAACTGAATGATTTTTTCTTCTATTCCTTCATAATCAAATACACCAGTCTTTAATTCAATATTGATTATCAAATTTGTTGGTTTTAATAATTCAAATACTTCTTTCATTGTAGGAATATCTACTTTTCCCAGTTCTGGAAATTTATAAGAAAAATCAAAAGATTTCAATTCTTCTAACGTATAATCTTTAACAAATCCTTTTTTATTAGATGTTCTATCAATTTCTTCATCATGACAAACAACAAGTTCTCCATCTTTTGTTAACTGAATATCCAATTCAACACCATCCGCACCAAGCTCTACAGCATACTGAAATGAAGGTAATGTATTCTCTGGTTTATATCCACTTGCACCTCTATGCGCCCATACTTTTGCACTCATATTTCTCACCTCTTATAATTATCATACATTCTTTTTTTTAAATTCGTTTATTTTTACATACATTTCACAAAAAAGACTAGGAAATAATTCAATAAACAAGGATAATTAAATATAGGACAGGTATAGGTATGTTTAAAAATTTTACAAAACTAGAAAAAAGCTGGATCTATTATGATATAGGTAATTCAGCGTTTACTATGATGATTTCAACGATCATTCCAATTTGGTTTAACACATTAGCGCAAGATGCCGGAATGAGTAGTTCAGATTATCTAGCATATTGGTCATACGCAACAAGTATCGCTACGATCCTTGTCGCAATCAGAGGTCCACTCTTTGGAGCAATTGCTGATCATAAAGACATGAAAAAACGTATGTTTGTTGGCTCTTTAATGATTGGTATCTTTGGATGTGTTTTACTAGGAATCGTACCAAACTGGTTAGTTTACTTGGTCATTTATGTAATTGCGAAAGTATGTTATCAACTATCCTTAGTATTCTATGATTCAATGTTAACAGATATTACAGATCCTGAAAGGATGGATCTTGTATCTTCACAAGGATATGCTTGGGGATATATTGGAAGTTGTATTCCATTTGTGGTTGCTTTAGGATTCTACGCAGCTGGTAATCCAGACTTCTTAGGAATCATGAATGAAAGATTATCTATCTTCTTATCATTCTTTGTTGTTGCGGCATGGTGGTTCGCTGTTACTGTTCCTTTGATCAAGAACTACAAGCAAAAATATTATATCGAGCCAACTGAAGAGAATAAGTTAAAAGAAAGTTTCATCCGTATTAAAAATACGATTATCACAATGTTCAAGAAAGAGAAAAAAGTATTCTATTTCCTTGTTGCATTCTTCTTCTACATAGATGGTGTATATACGATCATTGATGAAGCAGTCGCTATTGGTACAGCATTAGGATTAAATCAAATGGGATTACTTGTAATCTTATTATTAACACAAGTCGTAGCATTCGCATTCGCTACACTATTCGGTAAATTAAGTGAAAAATATAGTTCTACTTCACTGATTACTGTTTGTATCTGTGGGTACTTCTGTGTAGCTGTATATGCCTTATTCATGAAAGAATTATGGCAATTTGGAATCATGGCATTTGTAGTAGGTATGTTCCAAGGAGCAATCCAAGCATTGTCTAGATCATACTACGCACAGATCATTCCTTCAGAATCATCCGGTGAATACTTTGGTATCTATGATATCTGCGGTAAAGGTGCAGCTTTTATGGGAACAACATTAGTTGGTATTGCGGTATCTCTTACACAATCTGTAAATATCGCTGTCGCAAGTTTAACTGTGTTGTTCATCTTAGGAATCATATTCTTTAGAATTGCAGTTAAAGAAAAATAATAAAGAGAGGTTTGCTTCAATATGAAGTAAACCTCTCTTTATTTTATCTATTAAAATTCTTTTGCGTCTCCATGAACTCTTTCACGTTCATCAACTTGATCTTCATCTGAAGAATTGATCTTCTTTTCAAATTGAGACTTTTCTTGGGATGTAGGAATTGGAGCTGGATACTTTTCCGTAAAGCAGCCAACACAGAAATCACAACCAGGATTCTTTGCCATTTCCTTAGCACCTTCTACAGATAGATAGCCTAAAGAATCTGCGCCAATCTTTTCAGCAATCTCATCCAAAGAATACTTACAAGCAATCAAATTCTTTTTAGAATCGATATCTGTACCATAGTAACAAGGCGAAACGAATGGTGGAGCTGAAATACGTACATGCACTTCCTTCGCACCAGCTTCTTTTAATAGCGCAACGATACGAGCACTTGTTGTACCACGAACAATAGAATCATCTACCATAACGACTCTCTTATCTTTTACAACAGAAGCAATCACATTCAATTTCAATCTTACAGCATTTTCTCTTTGAGATTGTGCCGGCTGAATAAATGTTCTAGCGATATATTTATTTTTAGAGAACCCAGTTTCGTAAGGAATACCACTTTCTTCAGAATATCCTAATGCAGCATCTAATCCTGAATCTGGAACACCAATAACAACATCAGCATCAACAGGATGTTCCTTAGCTAAGATCCTACCAGCTTGCTTTCTTGCCTCATGGACACTGATTCCTTCCATGACACTATCAGGTCTAGCAAAATAGATATATTCAAATACGCACATATGTTTTACTGGTTGAATATGTGTAGTAATAGAACGAATACCATTCTTATCAACCACTACGATTTCACCAGCAGCTAGATCCTTGATATAAGTTGCACCTAAAGAATCCAACGCACAAGTTTCAGAAGCAAAGACAATTTCACCATTAGAAAGTTTTCCCATAACAAGCGGTCTAAAACCTGTCTTATCTCTTGCGGCAACCAACTTTTCTGGAGACATAACAACTAAAGAATATGCTCCTTCTAAGATATCCATTACATTTTCAACTGCTTCTTCAATAGAACCTGTTTTTAATCTTTCTTGGATAATTTCATACGCAATGATTTCAGAATCATTTGTCGTATGGAAAATAGCACCTTGTAATTCTAACTTTTCTCTCAATTCTGGAGCATTTGTAAGATTACCATTATGTGCTAAAGCCATCTGGCCTTTCACATGTCTTACAACAAGTGGTTGTGCATTCGTTTGATTCACTGTACCAAATGTAGAATATCGTGTATGACCAATCGCAATCTGACCTTTTCCTAAAGACTCCAAC
This sequence comes from Duodenibacillus sp., assembly GCA_963600555.1. Classification (GTDB taxonomy): domain Bacteria; phylum Bacillota_I; class Bacilli_A; order Erysipelotrichales; family Erysipelotrichaceae; genus Bulleidia. The sequence continues at coordinate 8,060 of CAVCCE010000018.1, read as the reverse complement.
TTTTCTTTCGTAAATACATCACGAACAAGACCAACATTCTTGTAATAGTTGATAACTCCTCTGTCATTGACCGCAATACCGCAAGATTCTTGTCCTCTATGTTGTAGGGCAAATAATCCATAGTAAGTACTTGATGCGACATCATTTTTTCCACTTGGATCATAGATTCCAAAAATACCGCATTCCTCGTGAATTAAGTTTTCCATAGTTTTCCCTTTCCACTTCTCGTAAGATTTTTCTAGTATACTATCTTTTATTAATGGTTAAAAGCATCTGGCAAATCATTTTCTAATAAAATCGTATCTTTTGTTGTAGCATGCGTATATACATAAGCAAACGCTTCTTGAACTTTATCTACGACCAATACATGTTCCATATCAAAACCAGACTTTTGTAATCCCTCATAAATCGGTCTTGTTTGATTTTTTCCTACAAGAATAACTGTATCTACTTTTCCTTTCATCAATGTGCCAAAGTGTTCATTGATTTCATTTTGTTTGACACCTAGATCAATCATTCCTGGTGTAACAATGATTCTTTGGTTTGGCATCATTCCCAACACTTCTAGAGCCATGGCAGAACCAGTAGGATTAGCGTTAAATGCGTCATCAATGAAACGATAGCCATTGATTTTTTTCAACTCTAAACGATGTTCGACTTGTTTCATTTGTTTAACAGCTTTTTGTATAACAGACCAAGATACTCCTAAGTGTCTTGCGACAGCTACTGCTGATAAAATATTCAAAATATTTAATTCACCTAATAATTTTGTTTCTAACGGAACTCTTTCATCTTTATAACATACAACGAAAGATGAGCCAGTTTGTGTATAATGAATATCTTCTACTGTATAATCAGTATCTTTGCTTACAACGCCATACGTTACCGTTTCAACAGTATTCTTAACTGTATAATTACGAATAAACTCATTATCATAATTTAATACACCAAATCCATCTTTTGGTAACATTTCAATCATCTTCATTTTTTCATTTGTGATATTTTCTTGTGATCCAAATGTATTTAGATGTTGAGGTCCAATAGATGTTACGACACCAATCGTTGGGTGAACAAAATCCATCAATTCCTCAATATCACCAACATGATCTGCACCCATCTCACAAACAAACACTTGATGGATTGGTTTCAACATTTCACGAATCGTACGTGTAATTCCCATTGGAGTGTTATAAGATGCTGGTGTCATTAAAGAATTAAATTGTTCTGATACCATTGCCTGCATGATATTCTTTGTTGTTGTTTTTCCAAATGAACCGGTAATACCAATTTTGATCAAACCCTTATGTTCATCTAAGATCCTTTTCGCATCATTTAAAAATGATTTACGTACCATCGCTTCAATTGGAGATGTAATCCAACTCATTGGATATAATAAGATCCAAGGTAAGAAATAAGCTAATAAGGTTAAATACGGATCGAAATCATTTAATAATACAAATAAAACAACTATCAATCCTAAGATTACCATCACAACGATTTGTCGAATGACACGTGCAGTTAGAACCAATGGCTTGATGTATTTCTTTTTCTTTTCTGCAGAATACATCACAACAAACAATACAAGCAACATACATGCTTGTGCTACAGTTCCACCAGAATTAAAGAAAATCATTGATAGAACACATGCGATGATTCCAATTAATACAGGAAGAATTGCGTGAACCAAATTCAATTTAAAATTTTCTTTGATCCATGGTGTCAATCTCTCTGTCTCATAACGATTTTGTTGAAAAACATGCAAAGCATGTTTTGTAGGAACAAAAGTCGCTAAAATAAAACATAATAACAATATGATCTTTAATATGCTCATTTTACATCACCTTTCAAAAATACATCTAATACCGCATTAAATCTTGCTGGTTGATGCCAATATGCCCAATGATCATCATTTTCAAATATCGCAAGACCTGCATCAGGCATTTCTTTTTCCATCTGTTGTCCCATCCACAATGGTGCAGCTGTATCATATTCGCCCCACACCAAAAGCACAGAACACTTTACATCTTTTAGAATAGGCGAAACGTCATCATTTACAACTTTTACGAATGTTGGTTTCATGATTCCTTGTGCATTTCTATAATCTTCACTGCCAGCATTCTTCTGCATTTCTTCAAGTTTTTCCTTTTGACCTGTAACCTTTAATAACCACTTACCAGCTTTATATGCTTTTGTTCTAATTTGCCAATCTAATCCATGTTTTGGACGTATTCCTGCAGCACCAGTCAAACACATTTTCTTTACATTATTTTGATTTTTAGCAGCATATCTTATCGCTACACGACATCCAAAAGAATGTCCAATCAAGATAGGATCAACAATATCATTTACTCGAATGAATTCTTCTAAGAAAAGTTCGTAATCTTCAACGCCCCACGCAACTGGTGGCTCACCACTTTCTCCAAATCCTGGAAAATCTAATGCCCAAACACGAAATCTATCTTTTAAGTGTTCGAAGATATTCCCCATCATTTCTTTATTTTGTCCCCAACCATGTAGGAGAACAACATCATTTCCACTTCCTTCGACGATAAAAGAAGTATTCACATCATATATTTTTTTATTCATAACGTATATATTCTACAAAAAAAAGTGGTTTCCGTTAAGACTGGAAACCCTTTTTATATGATTTATTGTTGTTTATTTCTTTTTGAGGCTCTATTTTTAGAATGTTCTTTCCATATTCTAAAGCTTGTTCCATTTGGAAGATTTTCTGCTTGAACATGATATCCATATGTCGTACAAACACGATAAACTATAGATAACCCTAAACCAAATTGACCATCCGTCCCCTTTTCATAAGGATGAAATAAAGTTGGTAAACGATCTTCTTCGATTTGTCTTCCATCATTAATAACTCTAAGTTCATCTTTTTTTAGTTCAACAGTAACTGTTGATTTTGCATAACGTAACGCATTATCCATCAGATTCTCAACTGTGATTCTCCATGGTTCTTCTTCGCCATGGAATTTAATATTTTTTTCTGTATTTGAGATGATTTGAATTTCAGGACGAACTACTTTCAATGATAAGACAACCTTCTCGATTACTTCATTCATATCCAGATTATCTCCCTCTGGACATTTATCCAAAAGATAACCCATCTTATTTAGAATGATCAAGCTCTTTACTTTCTTTTCTAATCTCTCCGCATGTTCAATAATAACATCGATTGATTTTTCTAAAGTATCATATGGATAGATACCATCCTTGATTGCTTCTGAATAAGATTTAATTGTCGCAATTGGTGTCTTTAGATCATGAGAAATATTTTGTATCATTTCTTCTTTTTCTCGGTTTTGTTTATCTAAAGCTCTTTGCATCTCCGTTAAAGCTTCAGCCACTTCACCAATTTCATCATTTCTTTTTACTGTCAATGTAGCTGGTTCATCATTTTTAATTTTTTGAATATATAGTTTGATTTGTTGAAGTGGATAAATAAATGTTCCAACCCACATCAATAATAATGCTAATAACACACTGACTACTAAGATATTCATCATAACGACACCAGAAATCAAAGACTTACGGAATGCCACACGGTATGTATCTGGCATTACAGAAATCAATTCTCTGCCATCTTTCAATAATGTGATGGAATATAAATATTTAACATTAGCTTGATTCTCTTCATCTACTTCTACAACATAATCTTGTGTTCCCGATTTCGTTTCTTCTGCTTGATCTTGAATATCCGATAAAACTTCTTTATTAAGACTAGTCTCATTTAAATATTTCAAATCATTACTATCAGGATCATACATTAATTGAATGATAGAAGTATCTGTACCGTATACGACTGTCTCTTCATCAGGATTTTCATTGATATAATCAATGATCGTATTTTGTGATGTATGTAATTGTTCATACATTTCCGTTTCTGAAAAACGATCGATTGCTGGAGTAATAAAGAAAAACAGAAATCCCGCAAAAATCGCTATAAACAAGAAAATAATACAAAGAATCTGTTGTAAAAGAGAAAGTTCACGAACCCATAAACGAAATCTTTTCATCCAAGTCTATACCCAAATCCATAGATCGTTTGAATTGAAAGATCCGGCATCTTTTTTCTCAAACGTCTTAACGTATCATCAACAACTCTATCACTACCATAGTAGTTCTCTTCCCAGACCTTTGATAAGATAGCTTCACGTGGGAATGCAGTTCCTCTGTTATTCACAAATAACATCAATAAATCAAATTCTTTTGTTGTAAGATCGATCTTTGAAGCATTCTTTGTTACCATTCTTTGAATCTCATCAATTTCATATCCATCAACGATGATCTTACTTTCTTCTTCACGATATACTCTACGAATCAAATTATTAACACGTAATACTAATTCCTTTGGGGAGAATGGCTTTGTGATATAATCATCGCTTCCCTTTTCTAGACCAATGATTCGATCAAATTCTTTATCACGTGCAGACATGAAAATGACAGGTACTTGGGAATCGTTTGTTCGTATTTCTTCAATTAGATCAAAACCACTTTTATCCCCTAACATGATATCTAAGATCCACAAATGAACATCATCATCATTTGTATGTTGGCTTGCTTCATCATATGTAAGATAAGAGCGCACTTCATAACCTTCTCTTTCAAGATATCTCTTTACCAATTCATTTAAATCTTTTTCATCTTCAACAATTGTAATTACTTTTTTCATAGTGTTCACCTAGTATTAATATTTTAACACAAAAAGCAGGAGAATCTGTATCAATCCCTCCCCTGCTTTTAATTACTGTTCTTCATCAACACCGTATTTCTTTTGGATCAATCTCGCAATCTTTCCAACAACACGATCACAAATTTCATCAGTTTCTGCTTCTGCCATGACTCTAAGTAATGGCTCTGTTCCACTAGGTCTAACAAGAACTCTACCATTTCCTTCTAGTTCCGCTTCTACGTCTTGAATTGCATGATTGATTTCATCATCATTTAATACTTGTGTCTTATCTGTAACTTTGACATTCACTAATAATTGAGGATAAATCGTTAATCCTTCACATAGCTCATCAATGTTCTTTCCAGTCTTCTTCATTACTTTCAAAATAGCTAAAGCTGTCATAAGACCATCACCTGTTGTAGCGTGATGTTTTAAAATAATATGTCCTGACTGTTCCCCACCAACGATATAACCATGTTTACACATTTGTTCATAAACATATTTATCACCAACTTGCGTCTTTTCAACAAGGATACCTTCTCTTTCCATTGCTTTCCACAAGCCAAGATTTGCCATTACAGTCGTAACGATGGTATTACCTGTCAAAGTTCCTTGATCTCTATAGTATTTTCCTAAGATGTAAAGAACATAGTCACCATTGATTAGTTCACCATTAGGACGCACTAAGATTTGTCTGTCTGCATCCCCATCAAATGTCAATCCAAGATCATATTCACCTTGATGTTCTTTCATATATTCTTGAAATAACTCAGGGTGAGTAGAACCAGCCTTTGTATTAATATTAATACCATTTGGTTCGTTATGCATCGCATAGACATTCGCACCCAACATCTTTAATGCACGTTCTGCAGTAATACTTGCGGATCCATTCGCGCAATCCATTGCGATATTCATTCCGCTTAAGTCAATATCAAATTCATTAATGATAAAATTCAAATAGTTTTCAATTCCTCTTTCATAAGGAATGATCTTACCAATCTTATCACCAGTAACGTATTCTAAAGTTGTTTTACCATCGATGTAATCTTCAATTAAATCTTCAATATCACTTGGTAGCTTGATACCTTCCTTTGAGAATACTTTGATTCCATTATCATAGAAAGGATTATGAGAAGCAGAAATCATAGCACCACATTCAAAATCTTCATTATGAGTCAAGTAACATACCGCAGGTGTAGGGCCATATCCAATCAAATATGCATCACACCCTTGTGCAGCAATACCAGAAGCCAAAGCATTTTCTAACATATCACTAGATAATCTTGTATCTTTGCCAATAACGATCTTTTTCTTTCCATCCTTTGAAAAATAGTAGCCAAGGTATCTACCTACTTGGAACGCTCTTTCCGCAGTTAAGGTTTCATTCGCTTTTCCACGAATACCATCTGTACCAAAATATTTAGTCATTGTTAATATTTGCTCCTTCACTTGTATCTGTATCACTAGTCTCGCCTAATACATTCAATTCATATTCAGCATCATTCAATGTATAAGTGACATAACCATTTGTTGGTTGTTCAATTTGTAACGCAAATGTCTGAAGACCCGGTTGTACATCAGTCATATCAATATAAACATTGATATCATCTGCAGTAATCTTTTCAATGTTATCTTTTGTTCCCTTTACAACAACAGAAGTCGTCGTAATGTTATCTGGTTGAGAAGCTTTGTAATGCTTCGTATTATTGATTACATTGATTGGAACATCATCAATTGTCTTCTCTTCCGCATCTGCTAGCTTAATATTCATCGTAATTTGAGATGTACTAGATGTTGATACACCCGCTGGTAATACGATAGGTCTTAATACTGTAGAATCTTTTGTAAGACTTGATGCATCTAATGTAACGACAACTTGATCAATATCCGCTAAAGTAGTTTCAGATCCATAGATCGTAACTGTTTCTTGATCCATCGTAATAGAATCGATTGCTTTACCATCAGGAACTTCTCCACTTACTTGTACTTGCACTTTTACAGATTTGCTTGGTGAAGATACAGGTACCTTTACGTGAACCGTATCTGGGACGATATCTGCATTTACAGGATTTCCTTTTGAATCATACGCAACAAGGATTGCATCTTGTTCAAAATCACTCGTCTGACCACTTACATCAATCAAAGCCTTAACAAAGGCAATCGTATCTAATGTATCTTTAGATGCTCTTACATTGATCTTTGTATATTCAAATTCAGGTGTACCACAAGAATATACTGAATCCATTAGATCTTGATTAATAAAGTCATATGAAATATCAAATTGTTGTGTTGTCTTCTTCTTTAAAGTCACATTCACATTTGTAGGATTAACAACGATATTAACGTTATTTCCATAACCTTCTGTTGTTAACTTAACTTCATGTTCACCTTCTGTTAAACCATCAAGATCACAAATAACTGTTCCACTTTCTGAGTTTGCTGCACTTGTTACATTTGCAGCATCTCCAGTAATAATTACATCTACTGTTTCAGGTAAACCTGTTACTTCAAATGTATCAGAATTATATTTCGCAGTTACTGTAACATCCGAAATCGTTTTAGAATAACGTAAAGATGATTGATAAGAAGATGATAGTGTATTGAAGTTTACTGTAACATATAACAATATCGCTAACACAAGAGAAACGATCTTACTATATTTTTTATTAAATAAGAATTTATCTAAAGCTGTAGAGAATAAACGCAAAACTTTAAAAAGCCCATCTTCTAAACGTTCATAAGTCTTTTTAACATTCTTAGACTTTTCAGCAATCTGATTCGCACGTTCTGTTTTCTCCTCCTTGAGAATCTTTTTATCCTTGTTCTTACTCATGATCATCACCTCCTTCATTTTCATTTGAGGATGTGTTATCAAGTTTTTCAACCATTTCTAGCTTACGATCAAGTTCTTCATTGAATCCAACGATTTCAGAAATATTCAATTTACTTGTATCAAACTTACGATCTTCATCGTTTAAGATAGGAGTTTCTTGCTTTGGCTGTTCTTTATGTGTTTTATAACTATTTAAGACAGCTTCACGTGCTGCTTTCACTTCTTCCGGTGTCATCTTAGGAACAGGTTGCACCTCAGGTTGTTTCTTTTCAACGATTTGTTCCATCTTCACTTCTTCTGTCACAATTTTTCTTTCTTGCTTTGGATAAGAAGCTACAGGTCTTTTCTTCTTATGTGGAAGTTTCATCTCTGCTTTCTTCGCAACTTCATCTGCTTGTTTATGAACTGTTTCCTCATCTTGAGCTACTGCTTCAATCGATACTACTTCTTTAGAGGAACTATTAGCTGGTTGTTTTTTCAACTTTAATGCTGATAAGATTCCACTAGATTCTGTTGTATCATTTGCCTTCTTTGTATGAG
>CAVCCE010000017.1:0-13089 GCA_963600555.1 Duodenibacillus sp. | reverse complement strand
GATCATAACAGCTAATGCTAAGAAGCCATATCCAGCAACACCATTTTCAAATGTCCATGATGAACCAGCAGTTACATAAGCAATACCACCAAGTCCACCTAGCATACCAGAAATCAATACGCCAGCCCAACGCATCTTGAATACGTTGATACCTACAGAGTTAGCAGCTTGTGGATTTTCACCACATGCCATAAGTCTTAATCCAAATCTTGTCTTATATAGAACGATATAAGAAACAACTACCGCAACTAGTGCAACCAACATGAACCAGTTAAATTCAAATGAACCAAGTTTAATTGTAAGATCTGGTCTATTTTCAATGTAATCTACAACAGAAGATACATCAGAAGAATCTGCTGATAAGTTGATTGCTTTAACAATAACTGCAGCTGCTGCCGTAGCTAATAAGTTCATAGCTGTACCAATCAATGTTTGATCTGCTTTGAAGTGAATCGCAGCTACGCCTAATAGAGCTGAATATAACATACCTAGTACAACTGCTCCTAAGATCGTAACAATTACTGTTACAAAAGCAGGAACATCAACAGGCATATACTTTAGAACAAGTGCACCACCTAACGCACCAATGACCATGACGCCTTCTAGACCAAGGTTGATAACACCAGAATGTTCAGAAAAACATCCACCTAATGCCACTAACGCAAGAACAGAAGCGAATAGAAGCATATATTGAAGTAACAATACCATTATTTGTTACCTCCTTTCTTCTTAAGTTTCTGTAAAACAACACGAATGAATCCCATAAAACCACAAAGATAAATGATGATTGCAGTAATCAAATCAGGAATCTGAGATGGGAAAGCTGTTTTATCAAGGAAGACAGCACCATCTGTGATATGTTGAATAAAGAATGATGAGAAGATAGATCCAATAGGATTTAATCCACCTAAGAATGTAGCCGCAATACCATTGAATCCCATTGCAGGAACAGATGTTTGTCCAACTTCCCATTCTGCAGTACCTGATAGATAGAAGAAAGCAGCACCTAATGCAGCTAAAGCACCACCAATCGCTAATGTAACGATGATATTCTTCTTTTCTGCCATACCTGCATACTTTGCAGCATCTTTGTTATAACCTGTCGCAACAAGTTCATATCCAAACTTTGTCTTATTTAATACGATCCAAACAAGGATAGCAAAAATGATAGCTAAAGGAATCGCAATCGTTACCTTGTCATTATTGAATAAAGTATCTAATCCCAATGATGGTAACAATGCAGCTTTACCATGTCCTTGTAGTTTTAATGTATAAGGACTTGTAGGTTCCTTAACATTACCTAGAAGCATATTGACACAATATAATGAGATCCAGTTCAACATGATACCTGAGATAACTTCATTAACATTTCTAAATGCTTTTAGTACACCAATCAATAAACCTGATAATGCACCAGCAACTGCAACAAACAATAAACATAGATACCAAGGCATCTGTAATGCAATTGCACAATATAATGCAACACCAGCACCCAATGCATATTGTCCAGCAGCACCAATGTTAAATAAACCAACTTTATAACAGAAGCAAACACTTAATGCACACATGAGAAGTGGTGCTGTTTTAACAAGTGTACTTCCGAAATACTTCATTCCTACTTTACCAATAGGATAGTTAAAGAAGTTCTTTAGGATTGCTGTAATACCAGTCCAAGCTTGGCTTGGGTTAATGATCAATAATACAATAAATCCTACTAATACACCTAATATGATACAAATCAAAGCAGCAATGACAGACTGCAATCCTTGATTATCAAGAATACTCTTCTTTTCTTTCATTATTCTGCTCCTTTCTGTTCATCTCTTTTAGCACCAGCCATATATAGACCAAGTTCTTCAACAGTTACTTTCTTAGGATCCAATTCACCAACGATTTCGCCTTCATACATAACTAAAATTCGATCAGATACATTCATAACTTCATCAAGCTCCAAAGAAACAAGAAGAATTGCCTTACCAGCATCTCTATCTGCAACTAATTGACTATGAATAAATTCAATAGCACCTACATCAAGACCTCTTGTAGGTTGAACAGCTACTAATAGATCATGTTCTTTATCAAGTTCACGAGCAATGATTGCCTTCTGTTGGTTACCACCTGACATAGAACGAGTAATCGTTGGAGCACCTTGTCCACTTCTAACATCAAATTTTTCAATCAATTTATCAGCATAATCTCTAATTTCTTTTTTCTTTAAGAAACCAGTATTACTAACAAATTCAGGTTGCCAATATCTTTGAAGTACGATGTTATAATCCAATGGATAATCTAATACAAGTCCATGTTTATGACGATCTTCTGGAATGTGTGACATTCTTTCAGCTCTTTTACGAATAGACTGATTTGTGATATCTTCACCATTCAAAGTAATCTTACCTTCTTTGACTGGTTCTAATCCTGTAATTCCATAAACAAGTTCTGTTTGACCATTTCCTTCAATACCCGCAATACATACGATTTCGCCAGCTCTTACATCAAAAGAAACATTCTTAACAGCATTGTTTGCATGTCTCTTAGAGGCAACTGTTAGATTTTCAACATGTAGTACTGTATCCTTTGGTTCTGAAGGCTTCTTATCTACAACAAGTTGAACATCTCTTCCTACCATCATTCGAGATAGTTCTTCTTCTGTTGTGCCAGCAACATCAACCGTTCCAATACATTTACCTTTTCTTAGAACCGTAACACGATCTGCAACTTCCATGATTTCATTCAATTTATGAGAAATAAACAGAATGGACTTTCCTTCTTTTGCGAGATTCTTCATAATTGTCATGAGTTCTTCGATTTCTTGCGGTGTTAATACAGCAGTTGGTTCATCAAAGATCAAGATTTCGTTATCACGATATAACATCTTGAGGATCTCAGTTCTCTGTTGCATACCTACAGTAATATCAGAAACTTTAGCGTCAGGATCGATTTGTAATCCATAACGTTCTGAAAGATCCAGAACTTTCTTTCTTGCCTCACCCTTTTGAAGAATACCGTTCTTCGTATCTTCGACACCTAGAATAATGTTATCCAAAACCGGAAAACATTGTACTAATTTAAAGTGCTGATGAACCATTCCAATTCCTAATGCATTCGCATCATTTGGATCATTGATCTGCACTTCTTTGCCATCTTTCTTGATTACACCTTCCTCCGCTTGATACAGTCCAAATAAAACTGACATCAATGTTGACTTACCAGCACCATTCTCACCGAGTAACGCATGAATTTCACCCTTCTTCAATTGAAGATTGATATCATCATTGGCAATGATGCCTGGAAAACGTTTTGTAATGTGTAACATTTCAATTGCGTAGCTTTCACTAGACATGATGGTCTCCTTCCTTGATTTTCATTCTTAAATTTAATTATATAAAAAAAAAGGCTCGGAATAAAGAATTTTCCGAACCCCTTTCAAACTTTTTTTGATTAAGCAAGAATTGTTCCTTGGTAATCAACCTTAACACTCTTAACAGTTGGTTCTGTTGAAGTGTCGTTGGATACTGTGATGTCTCCATCATACATACCCTTAACTAATGCCTTGTAATCATCAGCTGTGAACTTACCATCTTCGAACTGTGTTGAATCCATAGGAATCTGAACGAAATTAGCAGTTGGATCATCACCATCAACAAGACCTAATGTATCGATCTTACCAGCAAGTGAAGACCATTCACCATCTCTGATTTCATCAAGAGCAGTTTCAACAGTAACAGCTAGACCCTTCATAGCGGAAGTAACTGTCATACCTTCACCATAATCACCATCGATAGAAGCACTCTGATCAACGTCAACACCGATCATCTTTCCACCAGCAGCCTTAGCAGCTTCAGCAGCAGAGATATAAACACGTCCACCACAACCGAATACTACTTCTGTACCATCAGCATACCATGTATCCATTGTAGCCTTGATAGATGGATCTTCTGTAAACTTACCACCATATACATACTTGATTTCAACATCTGTTAAGCCTAATTCAGTAGCAGCTGCATCAGCACCCTGAACATAACCATAACCATAACGCATAACTGCAGGAACAGCCATACCACCTAAGAAGCCAAGTTTTGTATAACCAAGCTTAACTGCTGCATAACCGGCCATGTAACCAGCTAATTCTTCTTGGTAAATAGCGCAATAAACATTAGAGATATCTACATATTCTTCGAAATCCCAGTTATCAGGTGTGTAGTCATAAGTTTCACCAGCAGCTGTAACACCAGCTTCTAGTAAGTCACCTTCAGAGCAGTCTAATGCGATGAACTTAACATCAGGATAATTTGCTGCACATTCAACAACTGCACCAGCGAATAAGTAGCCAGGCATAACGATTACGTTGTGACCTTCAGCAATAGCTGTTTCGATTGCCTGTACACGAGCATCATTACTATCAGAAGATGGTTTGTAGTATTTGAAATCTACTCCATTTTCTTCTGACCAAGCCTTAGAAGCTTCGTAAGTTGTCTGGTTGAAAGACTTATCAGTGATTTCACCAGAGTCAGTAATCATTGCAACAGACATATCAGATGTAGCTGAAGTTGTTGCTGTAGATCCATCTGTAGTAGATGAGCTAGAACAAGCAACTAAGCCTGTAGCCATAACTGCAGAAAGAACTAATTTGAATAATTTCTTCATTATTCTTCTCCTCCTATCGCAAAGTTTCGCTTTACGTTATTTCAATTTTACGCGGAATTAACACCTTATTGCAATATCTCATAATAAAAATTTCATCTTTTTTTAGTATTATGAAATTTATTTTTCATTATCTTCATATAAAAATGAAATTCTTTTCATTCATGAAATGTTATACTAGTAGGCGAAATGGGGGTTTTGAATGGTTTTTAGTAGTTTGACCTTTTTATTTGCGTATCTACCAATCGTTTTATTGGTTTATTATATTTGTCCAATCAAGTTTAGAAATCTTATTTTATTTATTGTTTCTTTATTGTTTTATGGTTGGGGCGAACCTATCTATGTTTTATTGATGATATTTTCTATCTTATTAAATTATTCTTTTGGAATATTGATTGATAAGAATCAAGAAAACAAAGATAAAGCTAAGAAATATTTAATTATTTGTATCGTTATCAATTTGTGTTTATTAGGTTTCTTTAAGTATTGGGATTTCATTGCATCTAACTTACAAGCAATTGGTTTAACTACCATCCCAACACTCAATCTATCATTGCCAATTGGAATCTCATTCTATACGTTCCAAGCAATGAGCTACCCTATCGATCTATATCGAAATGACACAAAAGTACAAAAGAGCCCTATTCGTTTTGGTGCTTATGTAACAATGTTCCCACAGCTTATCGCTGGTCCAATCGTTAGATATAGAGATGTAGCTGATGAGTTAGAAAAAAGACATGAGTCTTTTGATATGTTCTATCAAGGAATTCAAAGATTCATGGTAGGCTTAAGTAAAAAAGTTTTACTTGCGAATAATGTTGGACAAGTTTATGAATCCATTAATGCTTTAGAATCATCACAAACTTCTGTAGTAACTGCTTGGATTGGAATTGCTTGTTATACATTACAGATCTATTTCGATTTTTCTGGATACTCCGATATGGCAATTGGTCTAGGCAAGATGTTAGGTTTCCACTTCTTAGAAAACTTCAACTATCCTTATATTTCTAAATCAATCACTGAATTTTGGAGAAGATGGCATATGTCTTTATCTTATTGGTTTAGAGATTATGTCTATATCCCTTTAGGTGGAAATCGAAAAGGTTTCAAACGTCAGATCATCAATATCATGATTGTTTGGTTATTGACTGGATTTTGGCATGGTGCGAGTTGGAACTTTGTATTATGGGGATTATTCTATGGAATCATTCTTATGATTGAAAAGCTATTCTTACTCAAAAAGTTAGAACAGTGGCCATCTTTCATCTCCCATATTTATACAATGATCATCGTCATGGTAGCTTGGGCATTATTTGCTCATACAGATCTTTCTGAAGCAATTCACTACATCTCCATGATGTTTGGTAATTGTTCTTCATTCTGTAATGATGTAACTCTGTATTACTTAAGAAATAACATTGTATTATTCATAGTAGCGATCATTGCTTGTACGCCAATCGCTAAAACAAAATGGAATATCATAAAGAAATATGAATGGTTATGTCCAATCCTTGTATGTGTTCTATTATTTATATGTACAGCATTCATTGTAGATGGAACATATAATCCATTCTTATATTTCAGATTCTAGGAGGTAACGATGAAAGAAAAAAAGAATATCATTCAATACCTCACAATTGGTATATTTCTATTATTTATATTCTCATTAGCTATTGTTAATATCTTTTGTACAAAAGTAGATTATAGTGAAAATGAAAACCGTTCTTTAGCTAGTTTTCCTAGCGTTACTTTAGAAAATCTATTCTCAGGTACATTTGATGATGACTTTGAAGATTGGTTCTCTGATCACTTCGTTGCTAGAGATAGTTGGATTCAGGTAAAAGCACGTACAAAACAATTAACAGGTTCTATTGAGAACAATTCTGTTTATTTTGGAAAAGAAGATCGTTTGATCCAACAATTTACTTCTTATGATTCAAAAACACTAGAAAATAACATTCAATATATCAACGATTTCTGTGATGCAAATAACGTTACAGCGAATATCTTATTAGCTCCTGGAGCGAGTTATGGAGAAAAAGAATTTCTTCCATTTGGTTCTTACAATCTAGATGAAAAAAGTTTGATTTATTCTATTGGTAAATCATTCCAAGATCAAAACTATATTGATATTACTGATGAAATATCAGAAGAAAATGATCTTTACTATAAGACAGATCATCACTGGAATGAAAAAGGTGCTTATATTGGATATAGTGCTATCTGTGAAAATGTATTAGACAAAGAACCAAATACATTTACATATGAAAAAGTAGCTGATGGTTTTAAGGGAACGATGTATTCAAAGTCTGGTGCTTTTTGGAATACAGGTGATGCTATCTATAAAATGATTCCAGATAAAGAGTATACTGTATCCGTATCTTATGATGATGGTACAGAATCTAATTCTTTATTTGTAGATGAAAATTTAGATAAAAAAGATAAATATACATATTACTTAGATGGTAATCATGCATATGTAGATATCAAAACAAATGTTAAGACAAAGAAGAAAGCAGTTATCGTTAAAGATTCTTACTCACATATTCTAATTCCTTATCTAACAAGTGAATATAGTGAGATTCAAGTAGTAGATTTGCGTTACTATAGACAATCCGTATCTTCTATGATTGATAAAGATACTGATTTCTATGTCATCTATTCCTTAGAATCTTTTGTATCAGATAACAATTTAGCTGTATTATGGTGAAATTATGAAATTAAAATTTAGAAAAATGGGTATTAATGGCGAAGGAATCGGTTATATCGATCATAAGCCAGTATTCTGTGATGGCGTTCTCCCCTATGAAGAAGCAGAAATTGAAATCACAGAAAAGAATAAGAATTATTCTAGAGCTACTTTAAAGAAGATTACTTGGTTTTCAAAAGAAAGAATTCGTACAGATTATGAATATTATGTAGAAGAAGGTTGTCCTTTATTCATCATGAATTACGAATCTCAACTAAAATACAAAAAACAAATATTAGAAGAAGCTTTATTAAAGTACGCAAATGTTAAAAATCACTTTGTTAGAGACTTTCATCCAAGTCCTTTAACTCTTGGTTATCGTTCTCAATGTAAATTACCAGTACAAGATTCTAGAGGTCATATGATGACTGGAATGTATGTTCCTGGAACAAATCATTTTCATCCTATCAAAAGATCTCTTATTCAATCTGAAGAACTAGAGAATACAAGAATACAGATCATGAAGATGGTCGATCGTTCTTATCTTAAAGCTTATGATGCTAAGAAAGAAAAAGGATTACGTTACCTTGTATTAAGAGTCATTGATGGAAAAAAACAAGTGACACTTGTTACTGGTAAAGATAAAGTTCATAAAGAACTAGTAGAAGAAATCATGTCAATAGATGGAATGACAGGTGTATTCCAATCCATCAATACAGATAACAAAGCAGTTAATATCTTTGGTAGTGCCACACATAAACTTGCAGGTGAAGATACGATGCCAGTTACGATTGGAGATATTACTCTTCAACTAGCTCCTGAAGCCTTCTTCCAATTGAACGTCCAGCAAGCAGAAGATATGTACAAAATGGCAGTTAGCAAAGTTGATAAATGTAATACACTTGTTGAAGCATATTGCGGTGTTGGTGCTATGAGTTTATTAGCACATAAGAAAGCGAAACATATCTATGGTATTGAATCCATCCCTTCTGCCGTAGAAAATGCAAAACAAAACGCTGAAAGAAATGGTATAGAAAATGCTGAATTCATTTGCGATGATGCTGCTGAAGGATTAAAGAAGATAGCTAAAGAAAGAAATGTTGATGTTCTTTTAGTAGATCCTCCTAGAAGTGGAATGGATGATAAGATGCTATCCGCAATTGAAGAAGTATTACCTAAGAAGATCATTTATATTTCTTGTAACCCTTCTACATTAGCGAAAAACTTAAAAATCTTAAAACACAACTATCATGTTGTTACGATTCATCCATATGACTTGTTTCCACATACACCTCACATTGAAACCATTACAGTTTTAGAAAGAGATAACTACAAAAAGCAGGAAAACTAATCCTGTTTTTTTGATTAAGTTCAAAAATTTGATGTTGGTTCATTTCTGACAAAAACAACAATAGAAAATCATATTTCCTTATGTAATAATCTAACTATGAAACTCGTTGTATTAAGTGATTCACATGGTCAAAAAGCACCACTAACATATATTCGTAATAACTATCAAGATGTTGATCGCATCATTCATTGTGGTGATATTTGTTTACCAAAAGAATACGCAGAAGGATTTGAAATCGTTGCTGGAAATTGTGATGATCCTGAATGGTATCCTAACGGAAAGATCATTCAATTAGAAAATCACAGGATTTTGATTATGCATGGTCATATCTTATTTTCATCTTCATTTCCTAATCCAGAAGCTATCGCTAAGGTCGCTAAAAGAAATGAATGTGATATCGCATTCTTTGGGCATTCTCATATCTATTATGATGGTGTCATTGATGGAATACATGTATGTAATCCTGGTTCTATTTCTATGAATCGTGATGGTACTCCACCCTGTTATATGGAAGTAGAAATCAATGGGAAACAATTCAAAGCTACTAGAGTTGAATATAGACCTTATTAGAGGATTTCTATCTTGATTACATCTTCTATATCAACTACTGTTTGATTCAAGAAATAGATCTTACCTAGTTCTATCTTCTTTACTTGTTCTATGATTTGTTCATAAGAACCACCATATTTAAAACTATCTCTTAGAAAATAAGTCATCTGTACTTTAGGATGACTTTTTATTTGAGATAGCACTTGATTCAATACATCATTGACTTGTTGTTTTTCATCTTCACTTAATTCAATTCTATTCATTGTTGTTCTTTCCGTTTCATGAATAGAATCTTTAAAGCCAACTAATGCATCATAAGGAATAAATTGTGCTGCACGATTAGAAGTAGGCATATGTCTATGATTCTTTGAAACAGGTCTATCAATATCTAACATATCATCATAACGATGTTTATCCGTTTGATCCTTCGATACAGTTCTCATGCCTTATGACCTCCAATCTGTTTATTTCTTTCTAATGTAGTAGCTCCTTCTGTTAGATCCATGCCCTTCACAATTGAATTCTTTCCAAATCTTCGTTTAATTTCTAAGATAGCTTCTTCAACATTCTTCTCTTTTCTTTCATCAATGCGAGGGAGTTGTGTTGATTCATCAAATAGATCAGTTTGTGTAAACTCATAATCTAAACAAGAATCATCTTTGATATTAGGAGCATATAGATTGATTCTTCGTATTAGAAGTTTCTTATTAACTTGTGATTCATAGATATACAGTGCTGCTTTAGACAGTGAAGAAATCGTAGAAGTTCTTTGTTTAAAGGAAACAGAACCACCCATAGACTTCGGCATCAATCTGCCATACCAATCCATGACTACTTCTCCATCATAATCATCTGTTATACAAGATACATCATACCCAATGTATAAACCTAATCCATCTGTATTTTTATGATTCTTGATCAATTTCAAAGAAAGTTCTTCACACATTTCTTTGATGACTGTTTTTGTTGTTTCATAATCATGAGGAGAAGTTAATACTTGACCCACACTATAAGAATGTAATGTTGGCTTATAGTTTTTAATATCTTTCATCGTACAAGACTCATATCCCCAGGCATGATCTATCAATAGTTCTGCATTGATACCAAACATCTTATATAAAAGATCTTCATTATAATAATCATGAAACCCACCAATCGAACATCTTGCGATATCTCCCATTGTATAGATTCCTTCTTTTTCTAACTTTCTAGCAGTACCATTTCCAATTCTCCAGAAATCTGTTAAAGGTCTATGCGTCCATAATAATTTTCGAAAAGAATATTCATCTAATTCTGCAATCCTTACTCCATCTTTGTCTCCAGGGATATGTTTAGCTACGATATCCATCGCAACTTTCGCCAAAAACATATTCGTACCTATCCCGGCAGTAGCTGTAATACCTGTTTCTTTTAACACTTCTTGAATTAACTTTCTAGAAAAATCATGAGCATTTAAATCATATAATTTCAAATAATCTGTAGCATCAATAAACACTTCATCAATTGAATAGACATGAATATCTTCTTTTGCGACATATCTCAAATAAATGTTATAGATCATTGTTGAATATTCAATGTACAAAGCCATTTGTGGCATTGCCGCAACAAATTCCAGTTCTAAGTATGGATCATTATCCAATTCATTCGCTAAGATAGAAGAACCAGTAAAAGCTTTATAAGAAATATTCCTACTACGTTCTCTATTGATTTGTCTTACTTTCTGATTTACTTCAAATAATCTAGCTCTTCCACCTATTCCATATCTTTTTAAGGATGGAGACACAGCTAAACATATCGTTTTTTCTGTTTTTGATTCATCCGCAACGACTAGATTTGTATTCAAAGGATCCAATCCTCTTTCTTGGCATTCTACAGAAGCATAGAAAGATTTGAGATCTATCGCAATGTATGTTCTATTCTTTTCCATGATTAGTATCATAACATGGTAAAATAAATTACATGAAATACGAAATAAAAAATGATTCTATTCAATTCTTTGATACAAAGAAATTTCAAACAATTGAAGATTTTTTGAATCATTACAAACAATCAAAGAAGAATAAATATCTATTGATCCAAAATAAAGAATTACTCTTAGATGGAAATGTAGTCAAAGATATTCATGAAAGAGTCAGTCATAAAACGATTACGCTTTTATTAAAGAAAGAAAATGTTGATTGGATTCCTTCTAATAAACCATGTAAAGTCATCTATCAAGATCCTTTTCTTTTAGTTGTACATAAAGATGCAGGAATCATCATTCATGGTGATGAAGATGATGATACATGTTTAAATGCACAAGTAGCTAGATATCTTATTGATAACAACATTCAAACAACAGTTAGACCACTACATCGTTTAGATAAAGATACAACAGGTATCGTTCTCTATTCTTTGATACCTTTCTTTCAACCATGGTTTGATGATGCTATGGAACAAAAAAAGATTCATAGAGAATATCTAGCTATTACTTATGGAAAAAGAAAAGTTGGTGAGAAATTTGATGTTCATTCTCCTATTGGTAGAGACCGTCATGAGTCCAATAAATATAGGATCTCTAAAACCGGAAAAGATGCTTTAACACATTGTGAAGTCATAGAACAATACAAAGAATATGAACTCATTCGTTGTATCCTAGATACTGGAAGAACACATCAGATACGTGTACACCTTTCATCTGTTGGATTACCTATCGTCAATGATTCAATTTACGGAAAGCCATCCAAAGAATTTAAAAATATGGGATTATGGGCTCAGAAAATTTCATTTAAGAACCCAATTTCTGAAAAAAATCATAAAATTTCAGAAAAATTTTCGGAAGATTACAAGAATTTCAAATATTTCTTAGATTGAACAAAGAAATACTACTATAATAGTTACATTCAAAACCAAGGAGGAGTTAGAAATGAAATACGATTTTGAATCAATCTTAGACCGTGTTGGAAAAGACGCTATTGCGGTAGATCTACCAACAAATGAACAAGGTGCATTTACTGTAAAACGTAAAGAAGGCTATGATGTCATTCCTATGTGGGTTGCTGATATGAACTTCCCAGTATGTCCAACGATTACAGAAGCAATCATCGAAAGAACAAAGCATCCATCATTTGGTTACTTTAACCCAAGAGATGAGTACTTTAATGAAATCATCAAATGGCATGAAACAAGAAATGGTGTTACTGGTCTTGAAGCAAAACATATTGGTTATGAAAATGGTGTATTAGGTGGCGTTATCTCTGCCGTTAATGTATTAGCTTCTAAAGGAGACAATGTATTATTGAATTCACCAACATATATTGGTTTCACACATGCATTAGAAAATAATGGGTACAACATGGTTCTATCTCCTCTTAAACAAGATTCTGAAGGTGTTTGGAGAATGGATTATGAAGATATGGAAAAGAAGATCGTTGAAAATCATATTCATGTCGCAATCGTATGTAATCCTTACAACCCTTGTGGAAGAGTATGGACAAAAGAAGAATTAGAAAAGGCTGTTGAAATCTTTGAAAAGCATAATGTTTGGATCATCTCTGATGAAATCTGGTCAGATATCATCCTTACAGGTCATAAACATACTCCTACTCAATCTGTTAATGAATACGCTAGAACACATACAGCAGCTATGTACGCTCCTAGTAAGACATTCAACTTAGCTGGATTAATTGGTTCATATCACATCATCTACAATGATTGGCTCAGAGAAAGAGTTGAAAAAGAATCTTCATTATCTCATTACAATTCTATGAATGTTCTTTCTATGTACGCTTTGATTGGTGCATATAAACCAGAAGGATATGAATGGGCAGATGAATTATGTCAAACACTTTCCGGAAATGTTGATTATGCATATAAC
>CAVCCE010000016.1:0-13204 GCA_963600555.1 Duodenibacillus sp. | reverse complement strand
CCCAATGGTATTAGTTGATAAGTGGACAATCTTGATGGTTGTATTTGCACTCATTGCAGGTATTTCTACTTACTTTGGTAGAAAGTGGCATGAAGATGAAGAAGATGAAGATTCTTCTGAAAATGCTTAATTTACTGATTATATTGAAAGAGTCTGATTAAATTCAGGCTCTTTTTTGGTTATATTTATAAAAAACATGGTTATTTGTTTTATAATTGGTATCAGGTAATAGAAATGAAACGAAGTAATAAACAACATTCTAGCTTTCTTGAAGTCATTAATTTAGTTCTGTTATTATTTACAGTTTGTTTTTTAGTGTTTGTTTATACATTTGCTCTACAAACAAATTACAGTACGAATACAATCAATGGTGTCATTGAACATAATACGGAATATGCTAATAATATGTACCATATTTTATGTGATGATTTTTTTACTGCCGATTTTACAGATATTAATTCTAAATCAGATATGTCTAGTGTTCGTTATCAATATGTACAAAAAAGATTGAATGAAATCTTAAGAACAAGTTCTACTAGTTATCTTTATACAGTTAAGAAGAATGATAATGGTGAAGTTGTTTATATTGTTGATGGATCTGATACGAATTCAAGTGAATTTAAGAATCCAGGGGAAGCTGTTTCAGATGAAATGCTACCATATATTGAAAAAGCATTAAATGGAGAAACTGTTATTACACAAGATATTGAAGATGCTACAGTAGGACATTTATTTACTGCTTGTTATCCAATACGTAATCATTCTGATGAAGTGATTGGTGCTTTATGTGTAGAAATAGAAATGGAATGCATGTATACGTTTGTAGAATCTGGTAGAGTGAGTTCTATGACGATTGCTTATATTACGATTGGTGTTTCTGTTGTAATCATCATCGGTATTTATTTCTATACTTTGAAACGAAAGAAGAAAGAAAAACAACAACAAAAAGAATTAGAAGAAAGTAAAAAACAAGCTGATTCTGCTAATCAGGCAAAATCTACATTCTTGTTTAACATGTCTCATGATATTCGTACACCAATGAACGCAATTATTGGATATACAGAGTTAAGTGAATCACATTTAGATGATCCGAAAGCGTTAAGACATTACATTGATAATATTCGTATCTGTGGTAAAAAGATGTTATCTATCATTGATAGTATCTTAGAGTTATCTAGAATTGAAAATAATGAAACTGTCATAGAAACAAAAATAACACAATTAGAAGAAAGTTTTGATTCATGTATGGTGATGTTTGAAACATCAGTAAAAGAAAAGAATCAAACATTGAATATTCATAAAGAAATCTTAAATCCTTACATCTATTTAGATACTGTTCATACTTCAGAAATCGTTTTGAATATCGTTAGTAACGCAATCAAATATACAAATGAGAATGGTAATATTGATGTTTCTTTGATTCAAACAATGACAAATCCAAACTGGTGTGAATTAAAACTAATTATTAAAGATAATGGCATTGGAATGAGTCAAGAATTCCAAAAACATATCTTTGAATCTTTCTCTAGAGAAAAGTCTTCTACTGTTTCAGGAATTGAAGGAACAGGATTAGGTATGGGAATCGTTAAGAAACTTGTAGATATGATGAATGGTACGATTACTGTAGAAAGTGAACTAGGAAAAGGTTCGACATTTACAGTTTCATTACCATGTCATTTATCAAATGAAGAAGATTATCAAAAGAGTATTAGTAATGTAGTGTTTGATAAAAGTATTTGCAAAGGTAAGAGGATATTACTAGCTGAAGATAATGATATTAATGCTGAAATAGCTGTAGCGTTATTGAGTGAAGAGGGATTTATCGTAGATCGAGTAGATGATGGTTCTACATGTATTGAAAAGATAAAAGAAGTAGATGTTGGATATTATGAATTGATCTTGATGGATATTCAAATGCCTACGATGGATGGTTATGAAGCTACGATTCAGATTCGTTCATTGAATGATCCATCTAAATGTAATATTCCTATTATCGCAATGACAGCGAATGCTTTTAAACAGGATAAAGATAAAGCGTTATCTGTAGGAATGAATGATTACATTCCTAAACCTATAGAAATGAACAAAGTAATGAAAGTATTGAGTAAATATATACATGGATAAAAAAGAAATGAGACAAAATAGACAACATAAGATCATATATTTTATATCAGTTATGTTGGTGTTTGCTTTTATTTATATACTAGGATATTTTGGAATGCGATTCTTATCATTTGTGATGTCTATTCATCCATACTTTGAACTAGCATTTTATATCTTTTGGTTTTTATTAGATCGTCTATTAACAAAGACGATCATGAAATCTGCTATCGTAATTGCTTGGATACAACAACTTTAGGGTTGAAAACAAGCATATCTATGATAAAATCAATATCGCAAAGAAGGAAAGTAGTATTTGGATCCATTTGTGTAGAGAGTTCTGTGGCTGGTGAAAACAGAAACTAATATTCAAAGAAGTCGTTCCTGAGCATTCTAGATGAAAGATAGTAGTTTAGAACGTATATGCACGTTACGCATTTGAGAAGTAAGCAAAGGTGGTACCACGTTTATTCAACGTCCTATGTAGTAGGACGTTTTTTGTTTTATTAGGAGGATAAGTATATGGAAAAGAATCTACAACCAAAGTATGATCACAAATCTGTTGAAGAAGGCAGATACGACAATTGGGTCAAAAAGGGTTATTTCACTGCTGGTGATAAATCCAAAGATCCATTCACAATCGTAATCCCACCACCAAATGTCACAGGTATTCTTCACATTGGACATGCTTGGGATAATACATTACAAGATATCATTGCTCGTTATAAGCGTATGCAAGGATATGATATGTTGTATTTACCTGGTATGGACCATGCTGGTATCGCAACACAAGCCAAAGTTGATGCACGTTTAAAGAGTGAAGGTATTTCTCGTTACGATATTGGTAGAGAAAAGTTCTTAGAAAGAGCTTGGGAGTGGAAAGAAGAGTACGCTGCTACGATTCGTAAACAGTGGGCAAAACTAGGAAACTCTTTAGATTATTCAAGAGAACGTTTCACAATGGATGAAGGTTTTAATGATGCAGTTAAACATGTATTTGTTACTTTATACAATGAAGGCTTGATTTATAGAGGATGGAGAATCATTAACTGGGATCCAGAAGCTCGTACAGCTTTAAGTAATATCGAAGTATATTATCAGGATGATCCAGGTAAGATGTACTACATGAATTATGAAACTGTTGAAGATCATGAACATTTCATCGTAGCTACAACTAGACCTGAAACAATGTTTGGTGATGTTTGTGTCGTTGTTAACCCTAATGATGAAAAGACAAATCATTTGATTGGCAAACATTGTATCAATCCAGCAAATGGTCAAGAATTACCAATCATTGGTGATGACTATATTGAGATTGGTTTTGGTACAGGTATCATGAAGTGCACACCTGCACATGATCCTAACGACTATGCAATTGCACAACGTCATAACTTAGAAAAACCAATCTGTATGAATCCAGATGGAACAATGAATGAAATCTGTGGTGAATACGAAGGAATGGATCGTTATGAAGCTAGAGAAGCTCTTGTTAAGAAATTTGAAGAAGAGAAGATCATGGATCATATTGAAGACATCACTCATAATGTAGCTCACTCTGAAAGAACACATTGTGTTGTTGAACCTTATCTATCTCAACAATGGTTTGTAAAGATGAAGCCATTAGCTGAAGATGTATTAAAGAATCAAAAAGATCCTGATCAAAAGATTACTTTCTATCCTGAAAGATTTGAAAAGACTTTTACACAATGGTTAGAGAATATTGAAGACTGGTGTATTTCTAGACAGTTATGGTGGGGACATAGAATTCCTGCTTGGTATAACTCTGAAACAGGGGAAACATATGTAGGTAAAGAAGCTCCTGAAGGTGATGCTTGGCAACAAGATGAAGATGTATTGGATACATGGTTCTCTAGTGCTTTATGGCCATTTTCAACACTAGGTTGGCCTGAAGAAACAGAAGATTATAAGAGATATTATCCAACAAGTACAATGGTTACTGGTTACGATATCATCTTCTTCTGGGTAGCACGTATGGCATTTGATGCTAGACACTTTACAAATAATCGTCCATTTAAGGATGTATTGATCCATGGATTGATCCGTGATGCGCAAGGTAGAAAGATGAGTAAGTCTTTAGGAAATGGTATCGATCCTATGCAAGTCATTGATGAGTATGGTGTTGATGCGTTACGTTTCTTCTTAACAACAAATTCTACACCAGGTCAAGATATGCGTTATATTCCTGAAAAGGTAGAAGCAGCTTGGAACTTCATTAATAAGATCTGGAATGCTTCTAGATTCGTATTAATGAATCTACCTGAAGGAATGAGTGAAAAGGATGTTGATCTATCATATCTAACACCAAGTGAAACTTGGATCTTAAATAAGTTGAACGCAACAATTGATAGTGTTACTGCGAATATGGAAAAATATGAATTCGCATTAGTTGGTAATGAACTCTATTCATTTGTATGGAATGATTTCTGTAGCTGGTATGTTGAAATGAGTAAATCAGCACTTAATGGTGATGATGAAAAGGCTAAGAAGGGTGCTCAATCTACATTGTATGTTGTATTGAATGCTATCGTTAGATTATTAAGTCCATTCATGCCATTTGTGTGTGATGAGATCTATCAGACATTACCTCATACAGAAGAATCTATTTGCTTAGAAACATGGCCAAGTAAAATTGATGGTATTGATGATTCTAACTTAAAAGATATGGATCGTTTGATTTCAGCAATTTCTAAGATTCGTGAAGTTAAGAATACAAATGATCTAAAACCATCTGCACCTATCCATGTATTATTAAAAGATCTAGATGGTAATGTATTATCTGTTGATACAGGATTATCTGCAATCATGCAGAAGATGTGTAAGGCAGAATGGTGTGATAGCTTAGATGGTGATCTAACAGTTGAAACGATCTATGAAGGAACTCTCTATATTCCAAGTTCTGAGCTTTCTGATCCTGAAGAAGAAAAGAAAAAGTTGAATGCAGAAAAAGAAAGATTAGAGAAAGAACTTGATCGTTCTCATAAAATGTTAAGTAACCAATCATTTATCGCTAAAGCTCCTGAGGCAAAGGTACAAGCTGAAAAAGATAAATTAGCTGGATATGAAAAACAATATCAAGCAATTGTCGATAGACTAGCGGTACTCAATCATTAATGAAAATGATATAATCTCTACTAGAGTTAACTAGTAGAGATTTTTTTGTGGAGGTTACAATTATGGCAGAAGAAAAGAAAAAACATACCTTACTAAAAGTGGTTGGTGGAGCAACAGCAGCTGCCGCAACAGCATATTCTGGATTCTCTTATGTAATCTTTCGACATGCATTTGATTTAAATAATTCTATGATCCATAAGGCTAAGAATCTTGTTCATACAGATAGTGAAGTAGAACAATGGTATGAACATAGTTCTAAAACGGATGTATTTTTAAATTCTTATGATGGTTTAAAGCTACATGGATCAATGATCCAGAATCATGAGGATAGTCACTTATGGATGATTTTTGTTCATGGTACTGCATCATATAGTAAAAATATGATTCCTTATATGTACGAAGCAGATCACAGAGGATACAATGTTTTATCGATTGATCAAAGAGGATGTGGTGCTTCTGAAGGTAAATATACTGGTTTAGGTTGGAATGAACATTATGATCTAATGATGTGGATCAATCAATTAATTTCTTTTGACAAAGAATGTCTGATTTCTCTTTGTGGAGTAAATACTGGTGCAGCTACTGTTATTAATGCAGTAGGTGATTATTTGCCAAAGAATGTAAAGTGCGCGGTTGAAGATGGTTCTTATTCTAATATGAAAGAAGTAATCAATCATAAAACAAAAGAATTATCTCATGTTGAAGCGAAACCATTCTTTCCAGCAGTCGATCTATTAGTACAACATTTCTTACATTTCTCATTAAATGATGTTTCCTTAAAGAGACAATTAAGAGAATGTGAAATTCCTATGTTATTTGTACATGGTAGTGAAGATACAACGATTCCTACAAGTATGGTATTTGATAACTATTATGCTTGTGGATGTGAAAAAGAATTGTATATCGTTGATGGAAAAGGGTATAACGAAACATACACAGATAAATATTATTTTGAGACATTATTTGAATTCATTGATAAACATATGCATGCATAAAACACATAATCATAAAAATTATGTGTTTTTTTCACATAATTACTAGTTTTTTGGTAGCGTTTACATTATAATAATGAAAGATGAAACAGAAGGAGGCTATAATGGCTACAAAGAAGTATGTTTATAAGTTTGCAGAGGGTAATGCAAACATGCGTGAACTCCTTGGTGGTAAAGGTGCTAACCTTGCAGAAATGCGATCATTAGATTTACCGGTACCTGAAGGATTCACAATCACTACTGAGGCATGTATCAAGTACTACACAGATGGTGAAAAGATTTCTGAGGATGTACAGGCTCAGATTGATAAAGCTGTAACATGGTTACAGAAAGAAACAAAGAAGAAGTTTGGAGATAATAAGAACCCATTACTTGTTTCTGTAAGAAGTGGTGCTAGGGCCTCTATGCCTGGTATGATGGATACTATTTTAAATCTTGGTATCAATGATGAAGTTGTTAAGGTAATTGAAACACAAAGTGGAAATAAGCGTTTTGCTTATGACTCATATAGAAGATTTATTCAGATGTTCTCTGATGTAGTCATGGGATTAAATAAGAGTAAATTTGAAGAAATCATCGATGAGATGAAAGAAAAGAAAGGCGTTAAGTTAGATATTGATCTTGATGCTGAAGATATGGAAGAACTTACTAAGAAGTTCAAAGCTTTCTATAAGAAGAATTTAAAGGAAGATTTCCCACAGGATCCTATCGTTCAATTAGAAAGATCTATCATGGCTGTATTCCGTTCTTGGAATAATGAAAGAGCTATTTATTATAGAAAAGTGAATGATATCCCTGATTCTTGGGGTACAGCAGTTAATGTAATGGAAATGGTATTCGGTAACATGGGCGATGACTGTGGTACTGGTGTAGCATTTACACGTAACCCTGCTACTGGTGAAAATAAGCTATTCGGTGAATTCTTAATGAACGCACAAGGTGAAGATGTAGTTGCGGGTATTCGTACACCTTCTCCAATTGCTGATTTAAAGAAGACTATGCCTGAAGCATATAAAGAATTTGTTCGTGTAGCGAACATTCTTGAAAAACATTACCATGATATGCAGGATATGGAATTTACAATTGAACATGGAAAATTATTCATGTTACAAACACGTAATGGTAAGAGAACTGCAAATGCTGCATTGAAGGTTGCTGTAGATATGGTCAAGGAAGGCCTTGTTACAGTTGATCAAGCATTGATGATGGTTGAACCTAAACAATTAGATGATTTATTACATCCAACATTTGATGCAGAAGATCTAAAGGCTAAGAAAGATGATGTAATCGCTACAGGTCTAGCTGCTGCTCCTGGAGCTGGAGCTGGTACTGTTGTATTTACTGCAGAAGATGCAGAAAAGGCAGCTGAAGCTGGTAAGAAAGTCGTACTTGTTAGACTTGAAACATCTCCAGAAGATATCAAGGGCATGGCTGCTGCACAAGCAATCGTTACTGCTCGTGGTGGTATGACATCTCACGCTGCTGTCGTTGCTCGTGGTATGGGAGCTTGCTGTGTATCTGGATGTGGTGATCTTAAAGTTGATGAAGCTAATAAATGCTTTACAGTCAATGGTGTTAAATATACAGAAAAGGATGTTATTTCTGTAGATGGCAATACAGGTAGAGTTTATAAGGGAGAAGTTAAGACTGTTCCTGCTAAGATTTCTGGTAACTTCGCTAAGTTCATGAAGTGGGCTGATGAAAGAAGAAGATTACAGATCAGAACAAATGCAGATACTCCAGAAGATGCTGCTAAGGCAGTTGAATTTGGTGCTGAAGGTGTAGGTCTTGTTCGTACAGAACATATGTTCTTCAACTCTGCAGATCGTATCAAGGCAATTCGTATGCTTTGCGTATCAAGAACACCTGAACAACGTGCTAAGGCTTTAGCTACAATGGAACCATATCAGACAGAAGATTTCGTTGGAATCTTTGAAGCTATGGGAGGAAGACATGTTACTGTTCGTCTATTAGATCCACCTCTACATGAATTCTTACCACATGGTGAAAAAGAATCTAAGGATGTCGCTCAAGCATTAGGTATTACAGTTAAGGATATCGAAGCTGCAGCTGAAGATCTCAAGGAATTCAACCCTATGATGGGCCATAGAGGATGCAGACTTGACGTTACTTATCCTGAAATTGGTGCAATGCAGGCTCGTGCAATCATCAATGCAGCTATTAAAGTTAATAAAGCACATCCAAGATGGAAGTTTGTTCCTGAAATCATGATTCCACTTGTTGGTGAACCAAAGGAATTAGAATATGTTGCTAATGTCGTTAAGGCTGAAGCAGATAAGATCATTTCTGAAGCTAAAGTAAAGATGGAATACAAAGTTGGTACTATGATTGAAATTCCACGTGCTGCCTTATTAGCTGGTAAAATTGCTAAGACAGCTGAATTCTTCTCATTTGGTACAAATGACTTAACACAGATGACATTTGGTTTCTCAAGAGATGATGCAGGTAAGTTCTTACCAGATTACTATAACAAACATATTTATGAATCTGATCCATTCGCACATGTAGATACACAAGGCGTTGGTCAGTTGATCAAGATGGCTGCTGAAAATGGTAGGGCAACTCGTAAGGATATCCACTTAGGTGTATGTGGTGAACATGGTGGTGACCCAGCTTCTATTGAATTCTTCAATGCTGTTGGATTGAACTATGTATCATGTTCTCCATACCGTGTACCTATTGCTAGACTTGCTGCAGCACAAGCACAAATCAAATTAGAAGCTTCTAAAAAAACTGCTAAGAAGTCTCCTGCTAAAAAAACAGTAGCTAAGAAAACAACTAAGAAAGTTGATACAAAGAAGACAACAAAAAAAGCTACTAAGAAAACAAAATAATTAAAAACAATTCATATAGGGAGAATTGTTATACAAAGAGGGGAATCTTAACTGGATTCCCTTTCTTTCTTAAAGGTAAATAATTATGAAAAAATACATGATGGCGATTGATGAAGGTACTACTTCCGTTAGGACGATATTATTTGATCATGATGCGAATATCGTTTCAATTGCTCAAAAAGAATTTACACAATACTTTCAAAAACCTGGATGGGTGGAACATGATGCCAATGAGATATGGATTGCTTTGCTTGCATGTATGAGTGAAATGATCTTAAAATCTCATATTGATCCAAGTGAAGTTGCTGGAATTGGAATTACAAACCAAAGAGAAACTGCTATTATTTGGAATAAAGAAACTGGTCTTCCTATTTATAAGGCAATAGTTTGGCAAAGCAAACAAACAGTTGATATTTGTAATGATTTGATATCAAAAGGACATAATGATTTGATTCGTGAAAAGACTGGTCTAAGGATCGATCCATATTTTTCTGCAACGAAGTTTAGATGGATCTTGGACCATGTTGAAGGTGCACAACAATTGGCAGAAGAAGGTAAACTACTTGCTGGTACGATTGATAGTTGGCTTGTTTGGTGCTTGTCAGGTGGTAAGACACATGTTACGGATTATACAAATGCATCTAGAACATTGTTATATAACATTTATGAATGTAAATGGGATGAAGAACTATGTTCTATCATGAATATTCCAATGTGCATGCTACCTGAAGTGAAAGATTCTTCTTGTATTTATGCAAAGACTGCTTCCTATCATTTCTTTAATCAAGAAGTTCCAATTGCTTCTGTTGTAGGAGATCAACAAGCAGCATTGTTTGGTCAATCCTGTTTTGAAGAAGGAAGTGTTAAGAATACATATGGTACAGGTGGTTTCTTATTGATGAATACAGGATCAAAAGCTAAGAAATCAGAAGATGGATTATTAACAACGATAGCTTGGGGAATCGATGGAAAGATATCATATGCTTTGGAAGGTTCTATCTTTGTTTCTGGATCTGCAATTCAATGGTTAAGAGACAACATGCAATTCTTTACTTCATCTAAAGAAAGTGAAGAATGTGCGAATAAAGCAAATGAAGATAGTGGTGTCATGGTAGTTCCTGCATTTGTTGGATTAGGTGCACCTTATTGGGATGATGCATGCCGAGGAGCGATATTTGGAATTACGCGTGGTACGACGAAAGAAGATATTACAAAAGCTACTTTAGATTCATTGGCATATCAAACTAGAGATGTATTAGATGCGATGAGTAAAACAAGTGGTGTAGAAATCAATGATTTACGAGTTGATGGAGGAGCGAGTGCTAATAATTATCTGATGCAAAAACAAGCAGATATCATGCAGTGTACGATCATAAGACCATCATTCTTAGAAACAACAGCACTTGGTGCTGCTAGACTTGCTGCTCTTGCAATTGGATATTGGAACATGGATGATTTCAAGAAACAAAATACAGAAGTTTCGTTATTTAAATGTTCTATATCAAAAGAAGAATCAGATAAGTTGTATGCGAATTGGCAAAAGGCTGTGGAAGCAGCTAGATGCTTCACAAAATGATAGAAAAGTATTGTCAAAATAAGGAAATCAGAGTATATTAATTGCGTAAACAAGGAGTGCGAAAGCACTCCTTCTGTTATGCTTGGAGGAGTCATGGACAGAATTGAACATTTGAAAGAATTGTTTCAACCAGTTTTTGAAAAGAACAATGTAAAGTTATATGAACTTGTTTTTCGAAATTCTGGCAAGGATCACACACTAGAAGTTTCTATCATGAAACCAGATGGCACGATGGATCTAGATACATGTGCTGAAGTATCTGAAGGATTATCTGAAATCTTGGATGCTGAAGATCCAATCAAAGAAGAATATACATTAGAAGTATGTTCACCAGGAGCTGAAAGAGAGATTAAAGATCTTGATGAAATCAAAGAAGGAATCTATGTGTATGTTCGCTTAAAACATCCATTTAAGAAGATGTTGGAATTTGTTGGAGAAATCTTAGATGTCAATGAAGAAGGATTGATTCATTTAGCGTACAGAGATAAAGCAGCTACTAGAAAAGCTGAATTCACAAAAGATGATATAGACTACATCCGCATGGCGGTCAAACTTTAAGGAGAGTAAGAGATGCAGTTAGAATACAAAAAGATGCTCAAAGCATTGAGCGCAGTTGAAGAACAAAGAAACATTCCAGAAACAGTTATTTTGGATGCATTGAAAGAAGCAATGGCAAAAGCTTATAAGAAGGATGCTGAATTATCAGATATCGATGTCGTTGCTGAAATCAATGAAAAGAAGAAGACAATCGATCTTTATCAAAATTATATTGTTTTAGAAAGTGATGATGATGTTCAAGATGATGAATTAGAAATTGGTTTAGCTGAAGCTAAAGAATTTGATCCAAATGCTGAAGTTGGTGGAAAAATAAGAAGACCAATCGAAGTTGAAGGATTAAGCAGAGCTGCAGTTTCTATCGCAAAGAACGTTATGCGTCAAAAGATCAGAGAAGCTGAAAAGAGTGCTGTCTATGATGAATACAAAGATAAGAAAGATGAAATGGTACTTGGTGTCATTGAATCTGTAAAGGATAAGTTTACATTAGTCAATTTAGGTAAGACAGTTGCTTTGATGCCTCATTCTGCTCATATTCCACATGAATATCTTAGAGAAGGTGATTCTATTAGAGTTGTTATTACAGCTGTTAATAAAGAAACAAAGGGTTCTCAAGTTTTAGTATCTAGAGCTGATTCAATGCTTGTTAAGAGATTATTTGAAAAGGAAGTTCCTGAAATCTATAACGGTATCGTTGAAATCAAGGCAATCGCAAGAGATGCTGGTGAAAGAACTAAGATGGCTGTTTTATCACACAACTCAGATATTGATCCTATTGGAGCATGTATTGGTCCTAAGGGTCAAAGAGTTGGAAATATCATTGAAGAATTGAATGGTGAAAAGATTGATATCTTTGAATATTCTAATGATATTAGTGAATTAGTTAAGAATGCTTTAGCTCCAGCTGTAGTTACTGCTGTATTACCTGGAAACGATGATAATAGCTTACTCGTAATCGTTGATTCTCAACAATTATCATTAGCTATTGGTAAGAAAGGTAAGAATGCTAGACTTGCAGTTAAGCTAACAAATCATAAGATCGATATCAAGACTCGTGAAGAAATCGAGGAAGCTGGTATGGATTATGAAGAATTACTTGCAAAGGCTGAAGTATTGAAACAAAAAGCTGCAGAAAAGACTGCTAAAGAAAATGCTCGTAAGTTAGAAGAAGCAATTAAGGAACAAGAAGAAAAGAAGGCTGCAGCAGCTGATAAGATCGCAGCACTTAAGGAAAGCGTTGCTAGTGAAGATGATGACTTCATTCCTGAAGAAATGATGGAAACATTAAGTGAAAATGTACTTGATGAAATGGCAATGGAAGAACCTAAGGAAGAAGAAACAACAGAAGAGACTACTGAAGAAACTACTCCTGTTGTAGAAGAAACAGTAGTAGAAGAATCAACGGAAGAAGTTGAAGAAGTAGAAGAACCAATCGTGGAAGAAAAGAAGAGTAACAAACATGCAGATCTAGAAGAAATGGCTGCGAATAATACTTATGTATCTAAATTTGAAAAACTAGCTGATACAAGCAAGAAGGATGATACAAAGGGTAAGAAAAAGTTCAAGAAGAAGAGTGAAGACGACAACTACAAAGTCTCTAATAAAGAACTTGCTGAACAACTCAAGGAAAAACTCGCTAATCGTGCAGCTCCTACAGCTCCAGTTTACTCTGAAGAAGAACTTGCTGAAATCGAAGCAGAAAGAGAAGCTGAAGAAGAAAGAGAGTATGATATCGATTACGATGAATACGAAGATTACTACGACGAGGAAAACTAATGCCTAGAAAGATTCCTATGAGACGTTGTGTTGCTACAGGGGAACGATGCGAAAAAAGAGAACTTCTTCGCATTGTTCGTACACCTGAAGGAACACTTGCGATTGATTCTACAGGAAAGTTAAATGGTCATGGTGCTTATTTGAAAAAGAGTGAAGAAGCTGTCATGACTGCGAAAAAGAATGGTGCTTTAAAAAGAGCACTTGAAGTTGAAATTCCT
>CAVCCE010000015.1:0-13665 GCA_963600555.1 Duodenibacillus sp. | reverse complement strand
CTTTGTGATAAAGCCGTACAAGGTCATGCGGTACTCTATGAAACAAGAATCCCACCACTTTAGTAGTGGGAGTGTCAAACATATCGTTATGATAGTGCTAATAGTTCTGGAAAGTATATTACAGGTGTAACAAGTGCTTCCATCTCTAAAGTATCAGGCTGGTATTCTGTAGGGACAGTAACTATCAATAATATTTCTTATAGTAGAAATCATCAAGTAGCGAGTGTTACAGTAACATATACTGGAGGCCATGGTGAAGGAAATAATACAACTTGTACT
The DNA here is from genome assembly GCA_963600555.1 of Duodenibacillus sp. Taxonomy (GTDB): domain Bacteria; phylum Bacillota_I; class Bacilli_A; order Erysipelotrichales; family Erysipelotrichaceae; genus Bulleidia. The sequence continues at coordinate 13,386 of CAVCCE010000015.1, read as the reverse complement.
GCTACAGTAACGATTAGTCTTGTATAAACAAAAAAGGATGTTGAATCTCAACATCCTTTTTAATGGTGCGGGTAGCAGGACTTGAACCTGTACGCCGAGGGCATCAGATCCTAAATCTGACGTGTCTGCCAATTCCACCATACCCGCATTGCTAAAATATTTTATCAGAAAACAAAAGAAAATGGAATGATAAAATTCCATTTTCTTTAAAAAATTTCAATTAACATACAAAATTGAGATAATATGGGAGCTGTTTTTGCCACCAAGGCCAGTCATGAGCGACATCTGTACCCCAGAAATCTACCCAAGCAGGAATATTCTTATACTCGAATAGTTCTTTGATTCTTGCGGCATCATCTTGCATAGGAACTTCCCAAGCACCTCTACCACAACATACGATGATATCTTTATGACGATACATTTCTACTTTAGGATCATCATAATGCATGCCATCTAGATAATCGACAGGTGAATTCGCGTATACTAGATCATCGAAATAATCATGGAAGAAGAATCTAGCGTTATATGCACCACTTAATGCGATACATCCCGCAAAGATATCAGGTCTTTTTAATAAGGAATTTAATGCGTGCGTGCCACCCATGGAACAACCAGTTGTCATGATGTCTTCTGCACGTTTGCCACCATTGGCTTCAGCATTGATATCAAAGATCCTTGGACATAGTTCATCACCAATATATCTCATATAAGCTTCTTGTTGTTCGATTCTCCATCGATTGTCCCAAGAAGTAGATGACCATGAGTTTAAGTCATTGGAATCACAACAGAACATTTGGATTCGGCCACTTTCAATATAATCCTTTGCGGCTTCTATCATTCCATTATTTTCATAATCATAGAAACGACCGTCTTGGCTAGGAAATACGAGAAATGGTCTTCCGGCATGTCCATATACCTTGAATTCCATATCTCTTCCTAGATTGTGAGAGTATTCTTTAAAGTATTCCGTTTTCATTTCTTGACCTTAGCTTTCTTTAGAACATAATTCGCAAATTCTTTGACTTCTTTCTTTGTCTTGAATCTAGCGATATAGAATTCATTGCCCATTGCGGAAGATAGGATCTCTGGCATTCTTTCATGCATAACGATTGATTGACCGTATTTTGAATATACAGAAGTAGAACTATTTGCGTATACATCATTGTATTTATCACGTCTACCTACATAAGCACAATGATATGGACGATCAGAAGTATACAAACCTTCATTGTACATAGCCATATTTGCATAGATGAGATATACGTTGATATCATTGGCGTAGTTCATCATATCTGGAGAATATCCTCCTGGAGGTCTCATGTTGACTTCTAATCCTACAAGATCTCCTTTCTTACCTAAGCCTTCTTTATCTTCATATAATCTAAAATATTCTGTATGGAAGAAGCGTCCTCTGATATCAAATGCCTTGATAACAGCAGTTCCCATTTCTACAAGATCCTTAGGAATTTCTCTTTCACTGTAATACCATAATTCATCTCCACTATTTACGATATCCATGATAGGTTCAGGGAATGTGTGAGATGTTTGGAAGATGATATTGTTATCTTGGTCTACGATACCATCAAAAGAAACAATAGAACCCGGAACAAATTCTTCCATGATGTATTGTGTTGGAAGATTCTGTTTATAGAAATCCTTTAATTCTTTATCATTCTTGATTTTCCAAGTTGTATTGGCACCAACGCCATCATCTGGTTTAACGATGACAGGATAACCGACCGTATCAATAAACTTCTTTCCTTCTTCATATGTAGATACCATGTGATAGCGTGCTACTGGTACACTTGCTTTCTCATAGTATGCTTTCATGTTGGACTTTGTCTTATAACGCATGACAGAATCTGATTTATCACCTGTTGTGATATTGAAATCTGTACGGAGTCTAGCATCTTGTTCTAACCAGAATTCGTTGTTACTTTCTAACCAGTCAATCTTTCCGTGCTTATGCGCGAACCAAGCAACTGCACGATACATTTCATCATAGTTCTGCATGTTATCGACTTGATAATATTCATCACATGCATTTTTCATTTCTTCACTTAATGATTCATATGAATCTTCACCAATACAAAGTGAAGTGCCACCTATACGTTTCCAAGCTTCAGGGAATTGGTAATATGTTTTCGGAAATGTAGGTGAAATAAAGATAAAATTCTTTCCCATAATTGTTCTCCCTCTACCTTTTTATGTAAAAAATAGTATCATAAATCACCAAAATTTTAGAAAAAGGTTATAATCTTTGTTAAGAGATTGATAGATTTTTCTGAAAGAAGGTTTCAAAAATGACAAGATTAGATAAAGACAGACAAAAAATCGATGAAATTGATGAACAGATTGCGAAGCTGTTTGAAGAAAGATTTGAGACAGTTCGTGATGTCATCGCCTACAAGATTGAAAATAGATTGCCAATTCTGAATTCTGATAGAGAAAAAGAAATCACAGAAAAGAATGTTAAGAGAATTGCGGATGATGATATCAAGCCATACTTCAAAGCTTGGTACAATGATCTATTAGCTTTAAGTAAAGAATTTCAAAGAGAAATTCAAGATGAAATGTAGGAGGTAATTGAAATGGGTGTACTTTTAAAACAATTAAGAAAAGATAACATGCAAGCAATGAAAGACCATGACACTGTTAAGAAAGCAGTGTTGGGAATGGTTATTTCTGGAATTGCATTAGGTGAAAAAGAAAAGGGTGTTGAATTATCTGAAGCAGATGAATTGACATATGTACAAAAAGAATTGAAACAGACACGTGATGCATTGGAACAAACACCAGCTGATCGAACTGATTTGATTGAAGAAACAAAGAAGAAGATTGAAATCTTAGAATCTTATTTACCAAAACAATTATCTGAAGAAGAAATCAAAACTGTTATTGAAGGTATTTTAAGTGATAAGGGATTAGAGCCTACAAAGAAGGCTCAGGGTCCTGTTATGAAAGAAATCATGGCGAAGTATAAAGGTCAGGTTGACGGAAAAGTTGTAAACAAGGTTTTAGCGACCTTGTTACATTGATCATCTATTTTTATAGATGATTTTTTTTAGGAAAAAAGGAGAGTAGAAATGGAAAAGAAAAAGATGTCGCTAGCAAAAAAGATGGGAATCGCACTATTACTAGGGGTAGTATGTGGTATTGCGATGATCGTACTAAGAGTGAATCTCACAAGTGGAGGGAATGAAGCTACTTGGAACACGATCAACAATTTATTATTTGCGGATATTACAGCGGAAGGTAATGAACAAGCAATTGGATTGTTCTATTTGATTGGACAGTTATTTGTTAGAGCGATGCAGCTCATCATCATTCCTATGGTATTTACATCTATCGTATTAGCGATGATCCAGATTTCAGATGCTAAGAAACTTGGAAGGATCGCAAGTAAGACGATCTTGTATTTCTTATTAACGACTGTAATTGCAATCATATTAGCTGCAGTATGTGGAATGATTGCATACAATGCAGGATTGTTCCAGATTACAGATCTCACATTAGAAGGAACAAGTGGAGAAAGTGCTACGAATCCATTATTGATCGTATTGAACGCTGTACCAAATAACTTTGCAAGTGCTCTAAGCAATAACAGTGGAGTATTGGCTATTGTTGTATGTGCGGTCGCTGTAGGACTTGGAATCAACGCATGTAAAGAAAAGTTTGAGTTCTTACCTAAGCTATGTCAAGAAATCTCAGATCTAGTTACTGTAATCTTAGGATGGATCGTTAATACATGTGCACCGGTCGCTATCTTCTGTTTATTGACTAGAACATGTGCTTCTTATGGTATCTCTTATTTGAAACCAGCATTAAGCTATATGATATTAACAACGGTATTGTTATTATTGTTCTTATTCATTTTCTATCCTTTATTTGTAGGTGTTACAACAAAATTAAATCCATTACAGTTCTTTAAAAAGATGAGCAAGGTAGCTTTGTTTGGCTTCTCTACTTCTAGTAGTGCAGCAACATTACCAATGAATCTAGAAACAACAAAGAATGAACTTGGTGTGAGTGAAGAAATCAGTTCCTTTGTATTACCATTGGGTATGACTATCAATATGGATGGTACAGCATTGATGCAAGTAATCGCATGTATCTTTATTGCGGGCGTTGCTGGATATGATGTGACATTCACACAAATCTTATTGATTGGTACTTTAGCTATCATTGCATCTATTGGTACACCTGCAGCACCTGGTGCTGGAGCAGTCATCTTATTTACGATCCTATCTGGTGTAGGTTTTACAAATGAGATTGCGTTAAGTGTATATGCATTGATCCTAGCAATCAATAGACCAATTGAAATGTTAGTAACTGCATTAAATGTTACAGGTGATACAGCTTGTGCGATGGCAGTTGCGAAGAGTGAAAATGGATTGAATGAGGAAGTGTTTAATTCAACTAGTAAATAATGAGAAGGCTTAGGCCTTCTTTTTTTGAGCAAATCAGTGGAAAGATAGTATTGTGTTGAGTAAAATGTTTTCATCCTAGGAGAGAAGAAGTGTATGGATTCAAGAGTATTACAGATTCTATGTGAATCTTTTACAAAGATATTGATTCCTGGTCTAGTGGTAACCATTCCATTAACATTGATATCGTTCGCATTAGCGATCGTTATCGCTGTAATCGTCGCAATGATTCAATATGCGAAAGTTCCAGTATTAAAAGAAATCTCTAGATTTTATATCTGGATCATTCGTGGAACACCATTGTTGGTACAGTTGATGGTTGGTTATTATGGATTGAAGGCTTTTGGAATCGAAACAACAGCGTTTGTTACGGCTATTGTCGTATTTGCGTTAAATGAAGGAGCGTATTGTGCTGAAACGATACGTGGAGCATTAGAAAGCGTATCAAAGGGACAAATGGAAGCTGGATATTGTGTTGGTATGAGCTATATGCAGATCATGTGGCATGTCGTATTACCACAAGCATTTAGAACAGCTTTCCCATCTTTAGGTAATTCATTGATCTCAATGGTCAAAGATACATCATTAGCTTCTAATATTACAGTTGTAGAAATGTTTATGAGAACTAGACAAATCATTGGTAGAACTTATGTCTATCTTCCTTTATATATAGAAGTTGGTGTAGTTTATTTGATTTTTTGTACTGTGATTTCTTGGTTACAGAAATTAGGTGAAAAGAAACTTGGAAGCTATGGAGGTACAAAGTGATATGTCTGTATTAGAAATAAAAGATATACATAAGTCATTTGGTGATCTTCAAGTAATCAATGGTGTAGACCTAACAGTTAACCAAGGGGATGTAGTAGCGATACTAGGTCCTAGTGGTTCTGGTAAAACGACATTATTGAGATGCATCAACTTTCTAGAACAAGCAGATCAAGGTGAAATGATCTTTGATGGAAAGACATATGATCTATCCAAGATGAATCAAAAAGATATTCGTGATATTCGTAAGAAGACTGGTTTTGTATTTCAAAACTATAATCTTTTCGCAAATAAGACAGCATTACAGAATGTTACTTTAGGTCTGACAAGTGCTAGAAAGATGAATGCCAAAGAAGCTGATAAGATTGGTATGGAGATGCTAGAGAAGGTTGGAATGTCTGATAGAGCTTCTCACTATCCATCTCAATTATCTGGTGGCCAACAACAAAGAGTAGCTATCGCTAGAGCCTTAGCTACAAATCCAGAAATCATATACTTTGATGAACCTACTTCAGCATTAGATCCGGAATTGATTGGTGAAGTATTGAATGTCATGAGAGATTTGGCAAAAGATGGTATGACAATGATCGTTGTCACACATGAAATGTCTTTTGCGAAAGATGTATCCAATCATGTCATCTTCATGGAAGGTGGGAATATTGTCGAAGAAGGAAATTCAAAGGAATTCTTTGAAAATCCAAAACAGGATAGAACAAGAGAATTTCTTCGTATGGAAGATACACGAGGAGAATAAAACAGGAGGGGATTTTATGAAAACTAGAAATGTATTATTAACTGCATTACTTGCAACATCTTTAGTAGGATGTTCATCAACAACAAGTAGTTCTACAACTACTACTTCTACAAGTAGTGAAGGGGATCACTTAGCACGTATTCAAGAAGCTGGAAAGATCACTATCGCTACAGAAGGCGTATGGTCACCATTTACATATCATGATGAAACAACAGATGAATTAGTAGGTTTCGATGTTGAAGTAGCTACTGCTGTTGCGGAAAAGCTAGGCGTTGAAGCTGAATTCAAAGAAGTAAACTTTGATGGTGGATTGACAGGTGTTGCGGAAGGAACATTTGACATGATGGCAAATGGCGTAGACGTAACAGAAGAAAGAAGTCTATCTTATGACTTTACAGATGCTTATGCATATGATCACGCTGTTATCGTAACAAAGACAGATTCAACAGGTATCAAGTCATTCTCTGATCTAAGTGGTAAGACAACAGCTAACTCAACAGGTTCTACTTACGCTGCAATGGGTGAAGATAATGGTGCTACTGTAACTAATGTAGATACGTTAGGTGAAACAATGGATCTTGTATTAGATGGAACAGTAGATGCTACGATCAATGCTAATACTTCTGTACAAGATTATTTCAATACAACAGGTAATTCTGATAAGTTGAAGGTAGCTGTTACAGATGATGAAACAACAGAGTATGCATTCCCGTTGAAGAAGGGAACAGATAACGACACACTTCGTGAAGCTATCAATCAAGCAATCAAGGAATTGAGAGAAGACGGAACATTATCTGAAATCTCTACAAAGTACTTTGGCTCTGATATTACAGCTGAATAATGAAAAACACCTCTTGAATAATCAGGAGGTGTTTTAATATTGTTGAAAAAACAAGATATATATAATGATTAATAATAATTATCTTATTTAAGAGAAGAGGAAAAACTGTGAAAAACTTAGATAAAAGAAAACTATTTGGTGTAATCATATCTCCAATTATGATAGGTATTGGTATTCTTTTCATATTCCCAATCTGTACAAAATATTATACAAGTGTACAAGATTCATTGAGTTCTAAACAAATCATTGAAATTCCTTTAGCTTTATTAAGAAGTGTATGGATAGCTATATGGTTACGTTTTACAGTTGCGATGTTTCGTGAAAAGGGTAGTAAATTACAATTGAATGTTTATCTTTTGATCTTTGCGGTACTATTAACAGTTCTTTGTGTTGTTACTTTTGCGTATATGTCATATGCGTATAATGTAAATGTTATTTTTATAATCATTGTTTTTTCGTTATTGTTAAGCGTAGAAAAGAAGTAAGCATTTTTCTTGAAAGTGCTTACAAATATTTGCTATATTTTATGCATAGGGGGATAAATATATGCATAATAAAAAACAAATTTTTGTACTTATAACTTGTTGTTGCATCGTAGCTTCATCAATAGGTATTCTAACAAATGCTTCTGGTGTATTCTTTACACCAATTGCTAGCGACTTAGGAGTAGGAAGAGGCTCTGTTAGTATGACACTAACGATAGCTAATATTGCTTATGCGATAGGTGGATTATTAACTGTTAAGTTAGTTCATGAAAGAAACTTTAAGAAGATGGTGTTGATGTTATCTGCAGTATATGCGATATCAACAGGTCTATTATCCTTATGTAATTCAGTTTTCTTGTTATATATCTTAAGTGCCATTAGAGGCATTTCTACAGGCATCGTTGGATTTGTTATGGTATCGATATTGATCAACAATCATTTTGATGATGGAGTGGGATTGGCGACTAGTATTGCCTTAGGCTTTTCGGGTATTGCGGGAGCTTTGTTATCTCCGCTATTAACGATCATTATTAATTCGATTGGTTGGAGAATGACATATGTTTTAGAAGCTATCTTAGCTTTTGTTTTATATCTCCCATGTATTCTTGGACCAATTTCATTGAATAATAAAATTAAAGACTCTAGTGATACAACTAGTTCTCAACAAATGGATGTAAAGAAAGTATCTATGGCTACATTTATGGTAGTAGCTGTTTATGCATTCTGTATAGCTGCTTCTACTGCTTTACCTCAACATTTTCCATCTATGACATTAGATGCTACGACAGGTTCTTTGATGGTATCTATTGCGATGGTAGTTAATACATTAAGTAAGATCGTATTAGGTGCAGCTTCAGATAAGATAGGTGTAGAAAAATCATTGTGTGTATATGGTGTATTTGCGACAATTGGTTTGATCATGTTAGCTGTATTCTCTAGTAATTCTATGGCTATGTTGATAGCTGCAGGACTTGTTGGCCTTGTATATGCGATGAGTGCTGTAGGACCTGTATTGATGTCACAGAATTTGTTTAAAGAAAGTTACAATGCTTATTATCCTAAAATCTCCTTGATTGGTACTGTTTCTAATGCTTTATTCACAACGTTTGTTGGATTCTTGTATGACTTGAGTGGTTCCTATTTTTCATCCATTGCCTTGATCGTTGTATTAACGATCATAGCGTTAGTCATGATTCTTAGAGCTTTATCATTATCAACGAAATAGGGATGTATCAATTGATACATCCCTATCTTTTAGCTTAAATTTCCGGATACTAGGTTTCCTTCAAAGAAAACTGCAGTAGGAAGAATATCTTTAAATTCATTTACATCAACATCAAATAGATTTTCTGAATAGATATTGAAGTTAGCAGATTTGCCTACTTCTAGAGAACCAGCTACATCATCGATCCTCATTTGTATTGCGGCATTGATCGTATATCCTTTCAATAGATCTTCTAGTGATAATTTCGCATCTTCACTTTCTCTTTCACCATCATATACACCATCCCAGATATCTACTCTTGTCATGCCTATCTGCATTCCAAAGTATGGGTTTCCTCTTTCTTCTTCATACATGGAATAGATATCAGAACCGAATGTGACGATAGCACCGGATTCAATCATAGGATTGAATTGGTACATTCTGTTATATCGTTCTTCTCCAAGGTATTGTTTAGAACCATCTCCGAAGTAACCACCAGACCATTGTGGTGTCCAGTTTACGATGATACCTAGTTCAGCAGGTCTATCATAATCATCTGGATCTACATATTCACAATGACATACTTCTACTTGGATATCTAATTCACCAATCTCATTCTTTAATTCTTCTGTTGCATCACATACTTGTCTAAACGCAAGATCACCAACCATATGGAAGTGAACATCAATTCCTTCTTCATTACAACGTTGAATGACATTCTTTGTTTCCTCTGTATCCATCATGATATAACCTGTTTGGGATTCATCTGTGATCCAACCATCAATGAGTGCAGCATCTCCTAATTCATTTGTTCCATCATAGAAGATCTTTAACGTATCTACTTTCACATGATCTGTTTGATATGTATCATTTAAATAATGTATCGTTGATAAACAATCTTCTAGATCTTCTGGTGTATCCATGACATAAGATAATTCATAGTATTGATTTAATTTGCCAGCTTTATCTAAATCAGATATCGTTTTGACATGTTCTTCAGATAATGTATAAGCATCCATGATTCCTGTAACGCCCCAAGAAGTAAAATCATCTAATACAGGAGTAATTGTTTCTTCTGTTACTTTTTCTGGTGGATAGTAGTTTGTAGATTCGTATAGGTTAGAAATATAAGTCTTCCAAACGCCTTCTTTGATCCAGCCTGTAAAATCACCATTTTCATCTTTGATAAAGAATTCTGCATCTTCTGCTTGTAGAACACCATCTTCATAGATTCCAATTTCTTCTAAGAACTTAGAGTTTACCCAACAAGCGTGATCTGAGAAATCTTCGATCAAGATAGCTCTATCATCTACGACTTCATCAATCAATTCTTTTTTTGGACCCTCTTCATCAAATAGATTAGAAGGGTAGTACTCGAAATAAACGAATGGATAGTCTTCTTTTGAGTTTTCTTCACAATAACTCTTTACATAATCCAAGATCGTATCAACCGTTACACAATCATCTGGAATATCTACATACCAAGCAGTTGTAGATACCATTCCAGGATGAGAGTGAGCATCTAACAACCCTGGTGTAACAAAACTACCATCTAGATCAATGATTTCAGTATCACTACTAGTTAGTGATTTGATCTTATCTTCATTATTGTCACCAATATAAATGATATTTCCATCTTTCACTGCCAAAACTTCTGCTTCAGGATTATCTTCGTTTTCTGTGTAGAATAACGCATTTGTGTAGATCACATCCGCAGTTTCTTGTGTGCTTGGTTGACTAGAACATCCTAGTGTGATTCCAAGCATCATGCATAGAACTACATTACAAATCTTTTTCATTTCTTTACCCCTTTCACAATAAAAAAGACAGATGTATTTACTCCACCTGTCTAAAATATCTGGGAAAGTCCTTCCTGTACTAGAAATCGCTTCTTATTGACCATTTCATAAGGTGTTGTAAATACAACTTTACAAAACTGAGCTTTTAACTCAATCAATAAGGGTGAATACCCTTCTGCATTCCACTAAACGCAGTTCTTGTTTCTTCAACAAGTTTTCGGCATTTGACCCGGCCGTCCGTGTAGCCTCGGCCTTATAAAAGGCGGTCAATTTCTTGTACAGAATTTGTACGAAAAGATAATAAATGAAAATTGGATTTGTGACAAGTAAAATTCACTTGATGAGTTCTCTTACAACATAACTAGCAGCTATTAGTCCTGCAACACTTGGTACAAAAGCAGTAGATCCTGGAACGGAACGCTTCTTAGAACCTTCTTCTGTGTAATGTGTTTTAACAGGTAATTCTTTTGAACATACGACCTTTAGTTTGTTGATATGACGTTTTTTTAATTCATGTCGCATGACTTTAGCTAATGGATCGTTTTTTGTTTTGTAGATATCTGTGATTTCTAATTGTGTTGGATCTAGTCGGTTCCCACATCCCATACAAGATAGGATAGGAGTCTTTACGCTTTTTGCGTAACAGATCATATCGATCTTCGCAGTTATCGTATCTATCGCATCTACAACGAAATCATATTGTGTAAAATCAAATTCATCTCTTTTTTCTGGAAGATAGAATGTTGTGTATTTATGGATGATGGTATTAGGAGAGATATCTTTGATTCTTTGTTCTGCGACATCTACTTTGTATTGACCAACAGTAGAATGTGTTGCGACGATTTGTCTGTTGATGTTGCTGATAGCTACGGTATCGTTATCGATGATATCGATTTCTCCGATGCCACATCTGGCAAGTGCTTCAACGACATATCCTCCAACCCCACCGATTCCAAACACGGCTACTCTTTTCTTAGAAAGTTTTTCGAGTCCTTCTTTTCCTAATACGACTTCTGTTCTGATAAATGGATTTTCAATCATAGTTTCTCCTGAAATAGTTTCTTTAAGTTGATATCAAAAGGTGGATATACGATTCCTTTTTCTGTAATGATTGCTGTTAATAAGGAATGATCTGTTACATCAAATGCTGGATTGTATTTTTTGATATCTTTTAGGATCATAGGTTCTTTGTACCACATAGAACCTATTTCATCTTCATCTCTTTCTTCAATTGGAATATCTTTTCCTGATTTGATGTTGAAATCAATGGTAGATGAAGGTGCTAATGTATAGAAAGGAATGTTATAGTACTTCGCTAGTATCGCTACTCCACTAGTTCCAATCTTATTTGCGAAATCACCATTGCTGGCAATACGGTCACTTCCTACCATGACGCATTGTATCTTTCCTTGTGACATAACAATGCTAGCCATATCATCACAAATGGAAGTAACATCGATGCCTGCTTTATAGAGCTCATAGCTTGTTAAGCGACCACCTTGTAGTAGAGGTCTTGTTTCATTGGAATAGACATGGATATGCATGCCTTCTTGAAGTGCTTTATACATTGGTGCTGTAGCTGTTCCAATTCCTAAGCAAGCTAGATATCCAGCGTTACAATGCGTTAAGATTCCATCTCCTTCGTGAAGAAGAGATACGCCATATTCACCAATCTTTTGTGTCATGGATTCGTTTTCTGAATCAATTTTGATAGCTTCTTTAATCAATTCTTCTTTTAATGTTGGAATATCTATTTTGTGAGTTTGAACATGATCTTTCATTCTTGAAAGTGCCCAAGATAGATTGACTGCGGTTGGTCTACTTGAATTTAAGTAGTCTGCTTGTTTGATGAATTTTTGTTGGAAAATATCGTAATCATTTGTATCAATGGATTGTGCTAATACCGCAATGGCATATGCGGCAAATACACCAATTGCTGGAGCACCACGTACTTGAAGAAGCTTGATGGCATCCCACATTTGTTGAGGGGATGATAGTGTTATATATTCTTCATGATTTGGTGATTTTGTTTGATCTAAGATCGTTATACTTTGATGAGAATCATTTAATTGTATGACTTTTAATTGTTCCATAAAAACCTCATTGTCCATATTTGTTTTGTGCGAAATCATACATCCAATCAACATCTTCTTGTTTGATTTCAATTGGTGTACCAATCATTAAAGCTTTGTAGTAGATTGTAGCACTTGTTTCTAACACTGTAGCTACTTTAAAACATTCTTGCATATCTTTTCCTACACAGACTGCACCATGATTACTTAAAAGTACAGCTTTAGAATTTCCTAGGGCTTCCACAGCATTCTTCGCTAATTGTTCGCTTCCAGGTAATGCATAATCTGTGCATTGAACTTCTGTGCCAATAACTTGTGCCATTTCATCCGTTATCACTGGAATATTTTTGCGAAGCACACCAAAGATTGTGGAGTCAATAGGGTGTGTATGAAGGATCACATTGATATCTTTTCTTGTTTGGTAGATCAGAACATGAAGTTGTTTTTCAATGCTTGGTTTTCTGTTTCCTTCAATTTGATTGCCATTTTGATCTAAAACACAGATATCTTCTTCAGTAATGGAATCATACGGCATCCCACTAGGTGTGATATAGATATGATTGGTATTTGGATCTTTGATGGAAATGTTTCCCCATGTTTCTATGGTTAGATTTTTATCTTTCATGGAAAGACCTGCTTGTAGTAGTTTTTGTTTATATGGATTTGTCATACATTCATTGTATAGTAAGTGAAATGAAATAGTAATGAAAATATTTACATAAAGAATTTACAAATTCTTTCATAAAATGATTTGAAGTTATTGACGACTAATTTTTTGAAGGTTATATTTGTATCATACAAAACCGAAGACCGGGAGATCAAACATAGAAGGCAACTTCAAGAGAGTCGTGATGGTGGAAATCGACAGTGAGGCACTATGCAAATGGACCTGGGAGGGCTGGATGAAAGTTTATACGAGTACTTCCAGACGCAATGTCAGCGTTAAAGGACAGAAAATGTGATTGCATTTTCCAAGAAAGAGAGAAGATTATCTTCTAATTAAGGTGGTACCGCAGGCTTATATACGCTTGTCCTTATA
>CAVCCE010000014.1:0-13814 GCA_963600555.1 Duodenibacillus sp. | reverse complement strand
ATATGGTAGCTTTCGTTGTTGTATGGATGAATCCTTAGCGTGCGTAGATCTTGATATCAGTGGTAGAGGTTATCTGGTATTTAATGCTGAATTTAATAGAGAAATGATTGGAATGATGTCTACAGAGATGGTGAAGGAATTCTTCTATGCTTTCGCAATTAATGCTGGAGTTACATTACATATTAATTTAATGTATGGAGAAAATGATCATCATAAGGTTGAAGCAATCTTTAAAGCATTTGGTCATGCTTTAAAGGAAGCTACAAGAATACAATCAGATACATTGTTATCTACGAAGGGTACATTATGATTGGAATCATTGATTATGGAATGGGGAACCTAGGTAGTGTAGGAAATGCATTATCATACTTAGAAGTTCCTTATATGATTTGTGATACAGAAGAACAAATCAAACAATGTAATAAATTGATCCTTCCAGGTGTTGGTGCATTTGCACAAGGAATGGAGAATCTAAAGAATAAAGGATTAGATGTTGTGATTCGTGATGCAGTAGACAATCAGATACCTTTATTAGGAATCTGTCTAGGAATGCAGATGCTATTTGAAACAAGTGAAGAAAAGGGACATCATGAAGGATTTGGTTTTATTAAGGGAAAAGTCATTAAGATTGAAGAAGACTTACCAGTACCTGAAATAGGATGGAATCAGTTGGTATTTAATCAAGAATATCCTTTACAACAAATACTAACAAAAGAACCATATGTATATTATGTACATTCTTATTACGCAAGTGTAACGAATGAAGAAAATCTAATTGCGTATTCTGGATATGGTAATACGAAAGTAGCTGGTATTGTAAGAAAAGGAAATGTCTTAGGAACGCAATTTCATCCTGAAAAGAGTGGAGAACAAGGTCTTAAGATCTTGAAATATTTTGTGGAGGAATTTATATGATCGTTATTCCGGCAATAGATATCATAGATGGAAAACCAGTAAGATTGTATCAAGGAGATTATGCACAAAGTACACAAGTAGCTGAATCAATTTTAGATACTGCAATTATGTTTAATAAAGATGGTGCTGAAATGATTCATATGATCGATTTAGATGGAGCGAAAGTAGGTCAGAGAGTGAACGCTGAACATATTTTAGAAGTATGTCAGAAAGTGAATATTCCTGTTGAAGTTGGTGGTGGTATCAGAAACATGGATGATGTTGATTATTACTTACAAAATGGAGTATCCAGAGTCATCTTAGGAACAAGTGCGATACAAGATCAAAGTTTCTTACAAAAAGCTGTAAATAAATATGGCAAACAAATCGTTGTAGGTATGGATTGCAAGAATGGAAAAGTAATGGTGGAAGGTTGGTTGAAAGAATCTGATATGGACTATTTATCATTTGCGAAGAAGTTAGAAAGTATCGGAGTATCTGAAATCATCTTTACAGATATATCAAAAGATGGAACTTTACTTGGACCAAATACAGAAATGTTAAAAGCATTACAAGATACCGTACAAATGAATATCATTGCTTCAGGTGGTATCAAAGATATTTCTCATATCCAAATATTGCGTGATATGAATTTATTTGGATGTATTACAGGGAAAGCGATATATTCAAAAACATTAGATTTAAAAGAGGCTATCAAAGAGGCAAAGCTATGATTTCAAAAAGAATAATACCTTGTTTGGATGTGAAAGATGGAAGAGTCGTTAAAGGTGTGCATTTTGTAGGCCTACAAGAAGTTGGTGATCCTGTAGAGTGTGCGAAGAAATACTACACAGATGGTGCAGATGAATTAGTCTTCTTGGATATTACAGCTACAAATGAAGGAAGAGATACAACAGTTAAGATGGTAGAAGAAGTAGCGAAAAATATCTTTATTCCTTTTACCGTAGGTGGAGGAATACGTAGGAGTGGAGATATGAAAAAGATCTTACGTGCAGGTGCTGACAAGTGCTCTTTGAATTCTGCGGCAGTGAAAGATCCGGATCTGATCGTTGAATGTAGTGAGAAATTTGGTGATCAATGTGTAGTTATCGCTGTGGATGGAAGAATGAGAGAAGATAAGAGCGGCTGGAACGTAGTTATCAATGGTGGAAGGATAGACACTGGAATAGATGCAATTGAGTGGGTACAAGATTGTGTAAAAAGAGGTGCAGGTGAAGTCCTTCTTACTAGCATGGATGCGGATGGAACAAAGAATGGATTTGATATTCCATTTCTAAAAGCAGTAAAGAAATGTGTGAATGTTCCTGTAATAGCTTCAGGAGGATGTGGATCTTTAGAACATTTCTATGAAGTGTTTGATGAAGATGCGGCAGATGCTGCGTTAGCTGCTTCTTTGTTTCACTATGGTGAATTAACAGTTACACAAGTGAAAGAATATTTAAATAAGAAAGGAGTGGTAGTGAGATCATGATTCAACCTAACTTTGAAAAAGGAAATGGTTTAATTCCTGTTGTTGTACAAGATGTACATACAAAACAAGTGTTGATGTTAGCTTACATGAATGAAGAAAGCTTTCAGAAAACATTAGATACATCACTCGCTACATACTTTTCTAGAAGTAGAAATGAACTATGGGTGAAAGGTGAAACAAGTGGACATTATCAACATGTAAAAGAGATGTTGATTGATTGTGATGAAGATACGATTCTTCTACTTGTTGAACAAGAAGGCGCAGCCTGTCATACAGGGCATTACAGTTGTTTTTATAGAGATATTAATGGAGATGTAATCAATGAGTGAAATTGAAATTGAATATTTGAATGCGTTAGATCGTAAAAAGAATCCAGAAGAAGGTAGTTATACGACATACCTTTATAATAAAGGATTAGATAAGATCTTAAAGAAAGTTGGAGAAGAAAGTTCTGAAGTAATCATTGCGGCATTATCTCAATCAAAAGAAGAATTGGTTGGTGAAATCAATGATCTATTATTTCATGTATTAGTATTGATGGTAGAAAAAGGAATTACTTTAGAAGATATTGACGAAGAACTTAAGAAAAGAAGAGAGAAACAACATAATTCTAAAGGAGATAGAAAACCAATAACAAATATCTAAAAAGGAGAACTGAGTTCTCCTTTGTTGGTTATTCAACATTATAATCTTCAATGCTGTTTAGAATACTTTTACTAGGAATACAACTTTCTTCATCCCATGGAGCTAGATATAGACCATAATATTCATCATATGTAAGATTCGAAGCAGTTATCTTAGAAGCAAGATCTTTTCCTACATATCTAAAATGATCTAGTTCACCTTCAACACCTGTAATAGAAGATTTAGAAGCAGGATATCTTTGAATAAATCCGTACTCATTACAGTTTTCTAACATCCATTGATATGTTTCTGTTTGTTCGAAGGATACAGAAGTTTCATAGGTAGCAGCGACATTTACCGCAAGACCTAATTGATGTTCGGAATGACCTGCACGTATTCCATTCTTATCCGCTTCGGATTCACTCATACTGGATAATAAACTGTTATAAGCACTTTCTTGTACTTCATAACTACGATAACCTACAGTAGCGTAGAAGTTATGTCCAGCTTGTACACCAGCCATAGAGAAATTTGTGAATGCTTCTTGTGCTTCACTTCTTAATTGAACACCAGTAACAGAGTATTGTGTACTGACATCTGTTAAGTCGCTTGGTACATAATCGTTTGTTAGAGAATATGTACTGTTGACTAGTGTATTGATGTTGTTCGCATCAGGTATTTCTCTTTGTAGTTTGTAGAGCTGATAATAAGAATCAGATAATGAGAAAGATGTTTCTGAATTTGTTTCTCGATTGTTTTGACAATCTTCAATGTATGGATTTTCATCCCATTGGTAATCAAATACGAGTAGAGGTGTTAGTTCATAGAATGTAAGATTATTGAATAGGTTTTGAAGTTGATCTTCTTCATATCCTTTATCCATTAATCGATTGTATAAAAGAAAATCTAAATCAGATAATGTTCTATCTGTTGTGATTGCGGCATATAAAGAAAGATAAGACGTATTGATCGTACCATCATTAAGTACTTGTTCTAGATATTCAGAATAGTAACTATGTGTAATGATGGTGTTGGATAGTTCTTTTTCTTCGATTACTTTTATCGTTTCAGAAGAGTATCCTAGTTCTTTTAGTTTTGCTTCCTGCATCATTCTAGGTACGTTGTACGCTAAAACGACTGCGGCTATCGCAATCACTAAAACAAAGATCAAACTTTTACGAATATGTCTTTTTCTTTTCTTTACTTGTTTAGGCATTTTTGAACCTCAAATAGATTCCAAGGATTTTTATTAGGCGGATAACAGGTTACTGTCATCTGTTCTTTCTTTACTGGATGCATAAATGTTAAACGATATGCATACAAAGCTATTTGTCCTTTTGTGGTATGTGGATTGTATCTTTGATCATATACCAAAGGTAGATTTCTACTAGAAAACTGTACACGTATCTGATGGCTTCTACCTGTATGCAATAGAATATGTACAAGGGTTTTCTTGTCTTTGATATCCAATACATCATAATCAAGAATGGATTTTTTTCCTTCTTTTTCATTCGTTACGGATACTCGATTTGTACGAGAATCTTTCTTTAAGTAATCTACTAATGTATGTGAACCACTTGTAACACCATCAAGTACTGCTACATATTCTTTTTGAATAGAATGTGTACGTACTGCATCGGATAATCTAGATGCTGCTTTAGATGTCTTAGCGAATATCATGACACCACCAACAGGTCTATCTAAACGATGGACTAATCCTAAATAAACGTTACCTGGTTTTTGATATTTCTCTTTGATGTACTGTTTGCACATAGTGAGAAGATCTAGATCGTGACTGTCATCTTCTTGTACAGGGACATTGACAGGTTTTTCTACACAAAGGATGTGATTATCTTCATAGAGAACATTAATCATTTTCTTTCCCATCTTCCATATATTCCACAAGGTAGTAGTAAGTCTCTATTCTGTAGAGGAATTGCGACTTCACCACATGAAATCGTTCCATTACTATGTGTAGGAAGGATCATTGTTTTCATAAGATCTTCTAATACGATTGAAGAGAAACCAGTCGTATAACTATTGATCAAGAAGAATAATGCATTATCATCTAAGATTTCTAGACAAGCTTTGATCAATGTGACGATTTCTTTTTCAAACTTCCACATTTCTCCATTTGGACCTCTACCATAACTTGGTGGATCCATTAAGATGCCATGATATGTATGACCTCTCCTTTTTTCTCTTTCGACGAATTTCAAACAATCATCTACGATAAAACGGATCTTATGATCTTGTAAGTGAGAAAGGTCTCTATTTTCTTTTGCCCATTGCACCATACCTTTTGATGCATCTACATGTACGACTTCAGCAGCACCTGCTTCACTACATGCCATAGTAGCACAACCTGTATAACCAAATAAGTTTAATACGCGGATTTCTTCATCTTTATGTTCAGAAATCAGATCATGCATCCAATCCCAATTGACTGCTTGTTCTGGGAAGATGCCTGTATGTTTGAAACCTGTAGGAGATACTTTAAAAGTAAGATTACGATAATCAATCGTCCAAGATTCTGGAAGTCTTTTCTTATATTCCCAACTTCCTCCACCTTTATTACTTCTGTGATAGATTGCATCAACCTTCTTCCAAGCACCTTTATCATCCATAGGCCAAATTGCCTGAGGGTCAGGTCTTCTTAAAACAATGCCTTTCCACTGTTCTAATTTTTCTCCATTTCCTGCATCTAAACAGGAATAATCTTTCCATTGATCTGCTAATAATGTCATTGTTACTTACCTCGGAGATATTATAACCCAAGTGAGTGAGAAAACCCACGTTTTCCCTTGTTTTACGAGGAAAAAAGAAATTCTTTCATTGTACATAAAAATGTACAGTAAAAAAGGAGAAAGTGAGTATGATTGTTTGGTATAATATTTTGGACTTGGAGAATAACGATGATTGATACAACATTATTAAATGAAAACCAAAAAGAAGCAGTGCTTTCAGATGATAAATATTTAAGGATCATTGCGGGTGCTGGTTCTGGTAAGACACGTGTTTTAACGATGCGTATCGTACATTTGATAGAAGATGAAGATGTACGTTCCTATAAGATATTAGCGATTACTTTCACAAACAAAGCAGCAAATGAAATGAAAGAACGTCTTTCTAATATGTTAGTAGAAGGTGAAGCACCTAGATGGATCTCTACGATCCATTCTCTTTGTGTACGTATCTTAAGAGAAGATATTTCTGTTTTAGGTTATCCAAAGAGTTTTACGATCATGGATTCTGATGATCAAAAGACTGTTGTGAAAGAAGCTATTAAACAATTGAATCTACAAGATGAAAAACTAACACCTGGTGAAGTGGTTGGATACATTTCAAATAATAAATCTGCGGAAATAACTGTAGAACATGCATATGCATTAGCTGGTGAATTTGGTAGTGATAAGAGTAAAGCGAAGATCTATGAATATTATTTGAATCGTCAAAAAGAAATGTTTGCGTTAGATTTTGATGACTTGATCTTAAAGACAGTACAACTATTTGAAAATCATTCTGATGTATTAGAAAAGTGGCAAAGAAGATTTGAATATGTATTAGTAGATGAGTTTCAGGATATTGATAACTTACAATATAAATTGATTCGTTTCTTAACAGGAAAGAATGCATCTTTATATGTCGTAGGTGATCCAGATCAGACAATCTATACATGGCGTGGTGCCAATGTTGATATCATCATGAACTTTGAAAGAGATTTCCCTAATACAAAGACGATCATGTTGAATGAAAACTATCGTTCTACAAGTGCTATCTTGAATGCTTCTAACTCTGTGATTGCGAATAATAAGAATCGTTTGAAGAAAGAACTATATACTTCTAAAAAGGATGATTCTAAAGTCATTCATTATTCTGCAGAGAGTGAAGAGTATGAAGATGCCTGGATTGCTTCTAAGATCGTTGAATTACATTCTAAAGGAAAGAAATATTCTGATATCGCAATTCTTTATCGTTCTAACTATCTTTCTAGAGGTTTAGAAAGATCTTTGATTGACGCAAGAGTTCCTTACATTATCTATGGTGGTATTCGATTCTATGATCGAATGGAAATCAAAGATTTGATCTGTTATTTAAGAATGATCGTAAATGCTGATGATCTATCTTTACAAAGGATCTTGAATCGTCCTAAACGAGGTATTGGTAGTAAGACAATGGATTCTATTACAGATACCGCTAGATTCAATGGTATTTCTATGTATGAAGTATTAAAAGAAAATACGATATTCTCTGGTAAGAATGTAAAAACGATCCAAGCATTTGTTGATATGATAGAAGGTTGGAAGAAATTAGAAGCATCTGAATCGATCTCTTTGGACAAGCTTGTTGAACAAGTCATTGAAGAAAGTGGCATCCAAGCTCTTGTTGAGGCAGATGAAGAAAAGAAAGAAGAAAGACAACAAAACTTAAAAGCATTTGTGTCTGATATCAAAAACTTCTCCTTGAATAATCCAACATTACATTTGGATGAATACTTACAAAACATTGCCTTATATACAGATCGTGAAGACAGTAATACAGATCATGAATGTGTTGAATTAATGACAGTTCATGCCGCAAAGGGATTGGAGTTTGATACAGTGTTCGTATCTGATCTGAATGATGGAATCTTCCCTAATAAACGTGCATTAGATGAGTCTAATCGAGGAATTGAAGAAGAAAGAAGACTTGCGTATGTTGCTTTTACACGTGCAATGAATCAACTTTATGTATGTGAAGCTGGTGGTTTTTCTTATGTTATTCAAGATGTTCGTAGAACAAGTCGTTTCATTAAAGAAATCGATAAAGATTACATGGTAGATGACCCAAGTTCAACACATGGTGAAAGAGATGAATATTCTAGTTACCAACGTAATGAATATTCAGGTTATCGAAGAGAAAGAAGTTCTTATCAGAATAGCTTCTCTGATTTTATGAACCAACAATCTACTAGAAGTGAAAGAACAACGATCTTCTCTGAAATAGAAGAGAAACCAGCACCTTCTAAGACAAAATTCAAGAAGAATGATATTGTCGTACATCCTAAATTTGGAGAAGGTGTAATCGTAAAGGTGAAGAGAGATATGTTGAATATTGCCTTTGAATATCCTTATGGTATTAAAACGATTGCGATTTTCCCAGGATTAAAGAAAAAGGGTGAATAAAATGAATGAAGAACTTTTGTTGAAAATGAGAGAACTTGTTGATGAACTGAATAACGCATCAAATGCTTACTATAATGGTCAAGGTGAAATCTTAACAGACTATGAATGGGATGCAAAATTTGACGAATTAAAGAAGCTAGAAGAATCAACAGGAACGATATTAGAAGATTCACCTACGATCAATGTATCTGCGGATACGACACAAGGTGAGAAAGAAGCACATGAATATTCTGCCTTATCTTTAGCGAAGACAAAGAAAGTAGAAGATCTAGTGAAGTGGGCGGAGAATCGACCAATCTGGTTATCTTGGAAGTTGGATGGATTAACGCTTGTTGCGACATATGATAATGGAAAACTAACAAAGGTCGTTACACGTGGGGATGGCCATGTTGGAACAAACATAACGCATTTAGCTTCTTCTTTGATAGGTATTCCTAAAACAGTGAAAGAAAAAGGACATTTGGTCATTCGTGGAGAAGCTGTTATTTCCTACGAAGATTTTAACCAGTTTGTTTTAGAGTCTGGAGAAGATTACGCAAATCCTAGAAATCTAGCTTCTGGATCTTTGACATTAAAAGATACAGAAGAAGTAAAGAAAAGAAAGATTCATTGGATTCCATTTACCCTTGTTCATATAGATCGAGAATTTAATTCTTGGGGCGATCAAATGTCTTATTTAGAAGAAAATGGATTTGTGGTAGTGGATCATGAAAAGATCGAACATCCAAGTTATGAAGAAATTGATTCTGTAATTCAAAGATGGACAAAGAAAGTAACAGATAATGTAAATCCATATCCTGTGGATGGCCTAGTTATTGCGTATGATGATATTCAATACGCAAGTACGGGTTCTGTAACAGGGCATCACGCTACTAGAGCGGGATATGCATTCAAATGGGCAGATGAATCTGTTGAAAGCAAACTAGATCATATTGAATGGTCTTGTGCAGCTTCTACGATTACACCAGTTGCGGTATTTGAACCAGTTGAATTAGAAGGGACTACAGTTAAGAGAGCTTCTCTTTGTAATATTTCTGAGTGCGAAAGACTAGGAATGGGAGATAAAGGAACTGTTTTATCTGTTATTAAGGCAAATAAGATCATTCCTAAGATCATTCATGTTTCAAAGATAGAAGGAACATTGAATATTCCAAGTACTTGTCCTGTATGTGGTGCACCTACAGAAATCCATGTTAGTGAGAATTCAGGAACGAAGACATTGAAGTGTACAAATTTAGATTGTGCAGCTAAGAAGCTGAAGAAGTTTACAAGATTTGTATCTAAGGGTGGTGCAGATATTGATGGTATTTCTGAAGCAACGCTTGCGAGGTTTATTAACGAAGGATGGATCCATAATAATGGAGATATTTATCGTTTAACTGAACATCGTGATGAGATAGCGGCATTAGATGGATTTGGTGATAAGAGTGCAGATAATATCGTCAACTCTATAGAGAAATCAAAGAATATCGATGATATCAAACTTATATATGCTTTGAATATTCCTCTTGTAGGAGTGGATGTAGCTAGAAAATTATTGAATTCAAATGATATTTATACATTAGTGGATATCGCCTGTAATACAGATGATGAAACGTATTTTTCTATGATCGATGGAATTGGTAGTGAAAAGAGTTCTGCATTTATTCGTTGGTTCCATGATGAAAAGAATGTAGAAGATTACAAGGATCTGATCCAATATCTAAACATCAATCAAACAGCTACAGAAGCAGTTGATGATAAGTGTAAGGATCTTACATTTGTTGTGACGGGTGATGTGCATCATTATAAGAATCGTAATGAACTAAAAGCTTTTATTGAAGCACATGGTGGCAAAGTTACTGGTTCTGTTTCAAAGAGTACAAATTACTTGATCAATAATGATGTAGAAAGTACAAGTAGTAAGAATACAAAGGCAAAGTCTTTGAATATTCCAATCATATCTGAAGATGAATTTATTCGTATGTTTGGAGAATGATAGGGGATTCTATGGATATTGATTATTTGTTATTGTTGCAGGAATTTAGAAATGGTGTTGGAGCTTTCTTAGCACCTTACTTAATGTGGGTGAGTGATTTTATTTTAGGTTTTTGGCCTATTGCGGCAATGTGCATGTTATATTGGGTGCTTGATCGAAAAGGTGGTAGAAAGATCTTATCTGGTTATGGATTTGGTCTATTGATCAATGGTTTCTTAAAATTGACGTTTTGTATATACAGACCTTGGATCAGAGATTCTAGAGTGCTTCCATATGGAAATTCAAAATCAACTGCAACAGGTTATTCTTTCCCAAGTGGTCATTCTACAAAGGCAACAGGAACGTTAGGAAGTGTTGGAAAATGGATGAAGGATCATGATCATAAGATCATCATGACTATTTGTTGGTTCATCGTACTAAGTGTATTTTTCTCTCGTAACTATTTAGGTGTACATACTCCACAAGATGTGATTGTTGGATTTGCTTCTGCTGCATTGATGGTATTCGTTGCGGGAAAGATCGAAGATTGGTCTGAAAAAGATGCATCTAGAGATAAGCTTATATTGATTGGAATGATTCTTGTATGTATTATGCTTGTTGTTTACTTTGAATTCAAAACATATCCTATGACATATTTAGAAGATGGTAGCTTATTAGTGGATCCTAAAGATATGAAAGCTGATTCTTATCAAGGTGTTGGATTTGTTTTGATGTATTCATTCTGTAGATACTTTGAAAAAAGAGGATTTGATTTTGAAAAAGAAATGGAACAAAAAGATCGTTTAATCATTGGACTAGGATGTTTGATTCCATTGTATGTTTGGATTAATTGTATTTATCCAATATTAAAGACAATGATGAGTGGAGCTTTATCAACGTTCATTCGCTTTGGTTTCTATCCAATCTACATTTTATTGATCGTACCAAATGTGATGAAATTTATTCATACAAAGTGTATTAAAAAAGAAGCAAAGTGATTGCTTCTTTTTTTAGAATTATTTCTTCGTTAATTTTTCAACATCAGCTGCTTTCTTTTCTAGATCTTCAGCTACTTCCATCAATTTAGGAAGGTTAGCCTTTAATTCAGAAGAGAATAGATCTGAATGTTTTTCAAGTGTAGCTACAAAGCTTTCTAATTGCTTTCCAGCATCAGTAGCTGAACCATCACCCTTGAAATTCTTGATCATGTCAAAAGCGTTTGATAATTCTTCTGGACACTTTCCTGATTTCTTTAATGCTTCAACTTCTGGTTCCAAGTTCTTCATGAGCTTGGATAGTTTGTTCATATCAAGTAATGAACCAACTAGATCTGTAAACATACCCATTGTAGTTTTCCTCCGTGAAGATATTTTATCATAATATAATCAATATAGTAAGTGAATACTTACGAAAGAAAAGATCTAGGAAATTCCTAGATCTTGTTTCCCTTATAGAGTTTCGTGTGCATTTCTTGCGATAACGTCTAACTGTTGTTCACGAGTCAAGTCAATGAACTTAACTGCGTAACCAGATACACGAATTGTGAAGTTAGCGTATTCAGGCTTTTCTGGATGTTCCATAGCATCCTTTAGCTTATCTACACCAAAAACGTTAACGTTGAGGTGGTGAGCGCCTTGAGAGAAGTAACCATCAAGAACATTGACTAATTGCTTCTTGCGTTCATCATCTGTATGACCTAATGCACTTGGAGCGATAGTCTGTGTATTTGAGATACCATCCAAAGCATATTCATATGGAACCTTAGCTACAGAGTTCAAGGAAGCTAATAGACCATTCTTTTCAGCACCATAAACTGGGTTAGCACCTGGTGAGAATGGAGCGTATGCTTCTCTTCCATCAGGTAATGCACCAGTAGCCTTACCATAAACTACATTAGATGTAATTGTTAAGATAGAAGTTGTTGGTTCTGAATCTCTATATGTATGGTACTTTTTGATCTTATTCATGAATTCCTTGAGTAACCATACAGCGATTTCATCAGCTCTTTCATCATCGTTACCATAACGTGGGAAATCACCTTCAACGATATAGTCAGTAACTAGACCAGATTCATCACGAACTGTCTTTACCTTAGCGTACTTGATAGCACTTAAGGAGTCTACTACATGGGAATAACCAGCGATACCTGTAGCGAATGTTCTTCTTACATCTGTATCGATCAAAGCCATTTCAGCAGCTTCATAGTAATACTTATCATGCATGTATTGGATGAGGTTGAGGATATTTACATATAATCCTGCTAACCAATCCATCATGAGATCATACTTATGCATGACTTCATCATAATCAAGATATTCTGAAGTGATAGGAGCTAGTTCTGGACCTACTTGCATATGGTTGCCATCTTTGTCTAAGAACTTTTCATCCTTACCACCATTGATAGCGTATAGTAAGCACTTAGCTAAGTTTGCACGAGCACCGAAGAACTGCATTTCTTTACCAGTTTCAGTAGCGGAAACACAACAACAGATGCTGTAATCATCGCCCCAGATAGGTCTCATGACATCATCGTTTTCATACTGGATACTACTTGTAGCTACAGAGATCTTAGCAGCATATGTACGGAAGTTGTCTGGTAATCTCTTAGAATATAGAACTGTTAGGTTTGGTTCAGGAGAAGGACCCATGTTTTCTAATGTATGTAAGAAACGATAGTCGTTCTTAGTAACCATGTGTCTTCCATCTTGTCCTAGACCACCAACTTCTAGAGTAGCCCATACTGGGTCACCAGAGAATAATTGGTTGTAAGAAGGAATTCTTGCGAACTTGACCATACGGAACTTCATTGTTAAGTGGTCGATCATTTCCTGAGCTTCTTCTTCAGTAATTGTTCCTTCTTGAAGATCTCTTTCAATATAGATATCTAAGAAAGTAGAAACTCTACCTACGGACATAGCTGCACCATTCTGAGTCTTGATAGCTGCTAAGTATCCGAAGTATAACCACTGAATAGCTTCATGAGCGTTTTGAGCTGGCTTAGAAATATCATAACCATAGATCTTAGCCATATCCTTCATGCCCTTTAATGCACGGATCTGTTCAGCAATTTCTTCACGCTGACGGATGATATCATCTGTCATATCACCATGACCACAATAAGCCATGTCATGTTGTTTTTCTTCAATCAAACGATCGATACCGTATAAGGCGATTCTTCTATAGTCACCAACGATTCTACCTCTACCATAAGTATCAGGAAGACCTGTTACGATGTGAGAGTGTCTAGCTGCCTTCATTTCTGGTGTATAAGCATCAAATACTGCTTGGTTGTGTGTCTTATGATATTCATTGAAGATCTTGTCATATTTTTCGTTGATCTTGTATCCATAAGTTTCAGCTGCTTGCTGAGCCATCTTGATACCACCATATGGCATGAACGCTCTCTTAAGAGGCTTATCTGTTTGAAGACCAACGATCTTTTCTAGATCTTTTGTTTCTGGATCAATGTATCCAGGACCATAGGCTGTTAGAGAGGAAACGACTTCAGTTTCACATTCTAATACGCCTCCCTTAGCACGCTCTTCTTTCTGCAAAGCTTGTACTTTGTCCCAAAGAGTGTTTGTTGCGTCTGTGGCACCAGCTAAGAATGATTCATCACCGTCGTACTGTGTGTAGTTGTTTTGAATAAAATCACGAACATCTACTTCATCTTGCCACTTGG
>CAVCCE010000013.1:0-14098 GCA_963600555.1 Duodenibacillus sp. | reverse complement strand
CCTAATCCTGTTCTTTTATGTGATACTCCAACATCCATCACACCATTCCAGAAACGTTCTAATCTTTTATAGTGGATCAGTGCTTCTGTGCTACCCAATAAATAACCTAATGAGATCTTATAATTAAAAAATAATGGAAGGATAGTTCCTAATATCATTAATATATAGAAGATTTTCCACGTTTTCTCATTCATACTTTTCTCACTATGGTTCTTATATTAAGTTTTTTATTTTCCAAAGACAATGGACATATTCTGACTTTTGTTTAAATCATAGAATCATGTTCTTTTCTTTGTTATAGTTATAACATGAAAGAAGTTGAATTAAAACGAAAACAACTTATATCACTGATTGTTAGATACGGGTATCCTGTAGAATTTGGTGTTGTTTTAGCTGATGAACTACAAACAGAAAAACAGATGAAACGAATGATTGGTTATCTGTTAAATGGAAAACCAAGACATATCGAAGAAATCGTTGATGAACTATTAGCTATCAAATCTGATTTTGCATCTTATAAACAAAAGAAAATCACTGAATATAACAATCAAAAATATAATGAATTATTAGCTGAAAGGATGTTAAAAGATAATGACTAGCGCAATTGCGTAATCACCATCATGTGATATTGATATTTGTATTTCTGGATGGTCTTTTACATATGGTCTTCCATTATCTTCATGTAATATAGAATAGGATAAGTAATCTTTATCTTGTGTAGCCTTAAAGATTGCTTCTTTACTAGCAAACCTACCCGCAATATACTCTTTTCTTCTCTTATCATTATTTATTAAACAATATTCTTGATATTCATCTTCTGTAAGAACATATTTAATAAACGATTCTTTCAATTCTATTCTAGGAATATAAACAATATCTGTACCAATCATGCTATTATTATATGCATGAATAAGAATATTAGTAGATGGTTATTTTATTGTTTAGGTATTATTATTTTAGCTTTAGGTCTAACACTTAACACTAAATCTAACTTAGGTGTTTCTCCTATCATTTCTGTTGCGTATGTTTTTTCAGGTATTACGGGAATCAATTTTGGTAATACGACATTTATTTGGTATTGTGTATTAGTTGTTGCGGAATATATCTTATTAAAAGATTGGAAAGTTGTATTTCAAATTCCATTTAGTATCGTATTTACTAGGTTCATGAATTTATTCTCTTCGTTATGTAGTTTCACTGTAGATGGTTTTGGATTACAAGTAATTGTTTTATTACTAGGTGTTCTATGTACTGGAATTGGTGCAGCATTAACAGTAGATATGCATATTATCCCTAATCCTGGAGATGGTATTGTTAGTGCTGTAGCTTTTAAGATCAAAAAAGAATTAGGACTCACAAAAAACATATTTGATTTTTGTTGTCTAATTTCTACGATATTGATTGGATTCATCTTTTCAAAACCATTCTATGGAGTTGGACTTGGAACAATATTAGCAATGTTATGTGTTGGTAGAGTCATTGCGATATTCAATCACTTATTTAAAGATAAATTGGATCAAATGATTTAGTACATACAAAAGAGGATCGTTATATGATTACTTCATATAGCCATCCTCTTTTTATATGTATTCTAATGTATTAGAGATTCGTTGTAATATTTAAAACATTCAAATTGTTTATAGAAATCTAAAGATGAATATGTATGGAATATTGTAACAATGACATCATTGTAAAATACATCAATTGCGAATAGTACAGCTAATGTAATTGTTATTGTCATGAATACTTTACGATTTATCTTTTGCGATAACCATAATAATAAAGGATAGACAACATAGATCAACATTAGTCCAGATAACGCAAATACCAATACACTTCTAGCACATACAAAGCCATCGATATTTCCCCAGTTCCAAATTTCTGTATTGTAGTTCCAACCTCTTCTACCATCTAATAAATGGTACATTCCAAATCCAGCAAGATATTCTAATAAACCACTTGATATGCCAGCAATTAAGAATACTTTTATAGGACTTTTCTTGTATTTATGGCATAAGGCATAGATCAACAAACAACCTAGACCATATATTTCGATCCAAGGTCCAAAACTGCTACCTCTTCTACATAGAGCACCTTTATCAATTAGATAGAATAGCGTTTCATACACCATTCCATATATTCCACCACAGACAATTGCTCCACAAAGTATCGCTATGAATAGATTCTTATCTGGTTTGATTTCATCATTCAGATAAGATTGAAAGAACTTCTTCATTAAGAATGAATCGATTCATCTAAACATCCAATGATTTCTAGAATTCTATTAAGGTCATCTGTATCATGATAGGAAATTGTAAAACTCTTCTTAGAGAAAGTTACTTGTGTTCCTAGCTTCTCAGATAATTGAATTTCTAGATCACGAATCATTGGATCTTTTTCTTTTGGTGTCTGTGGTTTCTTTGGTTCTGTTCCATTGATTGTTTTAACATAGGCTTCTACTTCACGAACAGACATCTTATCTCTCTTGACCTTTTCTGCAGCTTCATAGATCTTTTCTTCATCATCTAATGCTAGTAAAGGACGTACATGAGACATTGTTAATTGTTTATTCACTACCATTTTTTGTACTTCATTTGGTAGTTTTAATAAACGCATGATATTCGCGCAATACTCTCTAGACTTACCAACTCTTTCAGCTAGTTTTTCTTGTGTATATCCTAACTTCTTTACTAAAGAATCATACGCAGCAGCTTCTTCGATTGGATTTAAATCTTCACGTTGAACATTTTCTAAGATGGCAATTTCCATCATTTGTTCTTCTGTAAAATCTACTTCGATAGCTGGGACAGTTTTTAATCCAGCCATCTTCGCAGCACGTAATCTTCTTTCACCAGTTATCAAGTCATAACCAGATACACTTTTTCTAACAAGTAATGGTGTAAAGATACCATGTGTCTTAATAGATTCTGATAATTCTTCTAATGCCTTCTTATCAAATTCTTTTCTTGGCTGATATGGGTTTGGTCGAATTTCGTTGATTGGTAATTCTAATTCTTTTCTTCCTGGAGCATCAGCGGAATTATTTTGGATATCATCTAGATATTGACCAACATCTTGTCCAAAGATTGCTTCAAGACCTTTTCCTAAACCACCTGTTTTAGCTTTTGGCATGAATTATCTCCTTCCTTTTTCATTTTGTGTAATAACTTCTTTAACAAGTTGTGCATATGCTTTCGCACCTTCAGATCTTGTATCATATTCAAAGATAGATTCTTCTTGAGATGGTGCTTCTGATAATCTAACATTTCTTGGAATATAACATTTATATACTTTTTCTTTAAAATACTTACGAACTTCTTGTTGTACTTCAACAGATAATTTTGTACGTACATCAAACATTGTTAAAAGTACGCCTTCAATAGATAATTCAGGATTGAATAACTTCTGAACTAAACGAATCGTAGATAATAACTGTGTTAGCCCTTCTAACGCAAAGTATTCACATTGAACAGGAATCATAACAGAATCTGCTGCTGTCAATGCGTTTGTATTCAATAAACCAAGAGCTGGTGGGCAATCAATAATAATATAATCGTATCTATCTTTTACTTGATCTAATTTATTCTTTAATAATTTTTCTCTTCCTACTTCATAACTTGCCATATCTACATCTGCACCTGATAAGTCGATTGTTGAAGGAAGTACATCTAAAGGTGGCATTTGTAATGTGACCTTTACATCATCTACTGTTTCGCTACCTAATAAAACATCATAAACGGATTGTTCAAAACCAATCTTGTTAGCTCCAATGCCATGTGTTGCGTTACCCTGTGGATCAAAATCTACTAACAAAACTTTCTTTCCAACATATGCTAATCCAGCAGCTAAATTCATAGCTGTTGTTGTTTTTCCTACACCACCTTTTTGGTTAGCTATTGCGATAATCTTTCCCATATTTCATTTCCTCTACTTCTTTGGAAAGCGGATAACCATACAAACTTCTTTATCTGTTTCTTTTGTTTCTGCTTTTACTTGTATTCCTAATTTTTCAATCATCTTAATCGATTGATTGACTGTATTGATACCAATTTGTACATTCTTAGAATATCCTTTTGTCTTTTGTCTTTGATGTACTTTCTTTGGTTTATTTAAAGTTTCAATATAAGATTCTGTTTCTCTTACATTCAAACCTTTCTTTAAGATTTCTTTATAAACTTTCTTCTGTGTTCCTTCTGGAGCAGATAGTAAAGCTCTTGCATGTCTTTCAGTGATCTTTCCATCAATGACACCTTCTTGAATATCATCAGGAAGATTCAACAAACGAATCTTATTCGCTACTGAAGATTGTGACTTACCAATCTTTTGAGCTACTTGTTCTTGAGATAAGTGGGCTTGTTTCATGATCTGAAGATAGCTCTTAGCTTCTTCTACAGCTGAAAGATCTTGTCTTTGTACATTCTCGATCAAAGCCATTTGTGCTGCTTGATCATCTGTTGGTGATAGTACATAACAAGGAATTTCTGAGAAGCCTGCATTTCTACAAGCTCTATATCTTCTTTCTCCCGCAATCAACTCATAATGATCATCCATTGGTCTAACAGTTAATGGTTGAATCAATCCATTTTGTTGAATGGAATCTGTTAATTCTTTTAGTTTTTCTTCATCAAACTTTAATCTAGGTTGGTATCTAGATGGTTCTATCTTTTCCACAGGAATACGAATCACTTCATTGTCATGAGTTCCATCTGTGAAAATATCAAATATACTATTCTTCATGATTCGCTCCTATAATGGTTTTTTCTTGATTTGTCCGTAATTTCTTGGATACATCATTGGAGTTTCTTTGATCTTAGTGAATGTAAAGATTTGTCTAGGATCTCCATTTGTTAGAGATGTTTCTTCTCTATTTGTTAGTTTCATCCCTAACTTATCTATCGCATTCTTTGCTTCTAAGACTTCATCATCTCCATGACTTCCTTTCATTGTAAGAAAGATTCCATCTTTCTTAACTAAAGGACAACATAATTCAGAAAGAACTCTTAGATTCGCAACAGCTCTAGCTGTTACAACATCATATTCTTCACGGTGTTGTTTAACATGTTCTTCACTTCTCTCATTATAAACATGGATATTTTCTAACTTTAATTGTGAAATGACTTCTTCTAGAAACTTACATCTTTTCCCTGTTGGTTCAATCAAAGAAACGTCTAGATCCTTACGTACGATTTTCCAGACAATTCCAGGAAACCCTGCTCCCGTTCCTACATCTGCAACCTTACCTTGAATAGAATCGTTTAAAGGTAAGATTGAATCAAAGAAGTGTTTTTCAAACACTTCATCTCTTTCATCAATAGCTGTTAGATTCATTTTAGAATTCCATTCTTTTAACAAGTCAGCATACACAATAAATTGATCTAACATTTCCGGGGAAATAGATATATTTCTTTTTTTACATTCATTAATAAATTCTTCAGATGTCATGATTTTTACTCCATGAATAATTGTATCAAACATATATAAAAATAAAAGAATAAAATATGTGGAAAACTTTTTTCTCCACAATTTACGTTTAGAGATACTCAGTTTATCCACATTTTAAAGGATATTTAAAATTTTGGTGGAAAAATTATTTTTCCACATTTTTGCAGTTCTACTTATTCACCTGTAATAAATTCAGAATGAGGTAATGTCTTTACCCATTCACAGAATGCTCTCCATTCAGGTAAACGATGATCTTTTCTTTGGTGATAGATCGTCTTAAGAGCTCTGTAGTTCGTAGTCATCTTTGCAGTCAATTTAAAACCTGCAGGATTGGAATAAAGAAGTTCAAGATATAATTGATTTAATTTATCCATCATTTCTTTTACGTCTTTTCCTTCGTTCTTTGCCTTAGTCATTTCAGCTTGAAGATCATTGTAGGCTTTTGTCTTTTCTTTCATGATTTCAATGATTCTAGGATCAACATATTCCATATAGGCTTCATCTAAATTAAACTTTGTGATTCTATGCATCGTTGATTGAGAAGAGATAAAGTTTAAGAACTTATATCTTTCTGCCTCTACCCATGCCTTATTAGAGAATGTTAAGTCAAATTGAACGATGATACCTGTCATAAATTGATCATGACCACTACCAGCTTTACTATTAGCTAGACTTAAAGTTGTCTTTGTTACTTCATTAGTAACTGCATTTGTATCAATTGCGTAAGAATACTTCGCACCTTTAACTGCATCTTCAAATCCATAGACTTGTACATTACTAACTACATCTTCGTATCTCATTTTGTTCTCCCTTTTCCTTGTTTGATAGCTATCGCTAATACCGCAAGATCTGCAGGGTTAACACCTGAGATTCTTGAAGCTTGTCCCATTGTAGCTGGCTTATACTTAGATAGTTTTTGTCTTCCTTCTAAAGAAAGATTATCAACATCATCATAGTTAAAATCTACACCTAGTGGAATAGAATCCATAGCATTCAATTTATCAGCTTCTCTTCTAGCTTTTTCGATATACCCTGCATATTTGATATCAATATCACACTTAGAAGCAATAAAAGAATCAACATCTTCACCTATCGTTTGAAGTAGTTTTTCTGTTTCGATCCTTGGACGTTTTACTAGATCTAATCCATTGATTCCTTTATGTCCTTCTTCTTCATATCCACATTCTGATAAATAAGAATGTACATTTGGTTCATCTACTTCAAAGACTGTTTCTTTTAGATGTGCTTTTAAATTTTCTAATTCCTTTTGTTTTGTTAGGAATGCTTCATATCTTTCATCAGAAATCAAACCAATTTCATGGCCTTTACCAATCAATCTTTCTTCCGCATTGTCATGTCTTAATAACAATCTAAATTCAGCTCTACTTGTAAGTAAACGATATGGTTCTAATGTACCCTTTGTTGTAAGATCATCAACTAGTACACCAATATACGCTTCATCTCTTTGGAATACGACAGGTTCTTTTCCATCTAATTTCATAACAGCGTTGATACCTGCCATGATACCTTGACCTGCCGCTTCCTCATATCCACTTGTTCCATTTACTTGTCCAGCAGTGAATAGATTTTCTATGATCTTAGATTCAAAGGATGGTTTCATTTGTATTGGATCAATTGCATCATATTCAATTGCGTATGCATATTTCTTAATGATTGCGTTTTTAAAACCCGGTAAAGAATGAACCATATGTTCCTGAATATCTCTTGGTAAAGATGTTGAGAAACCTTGAATATATGTTGTATCCATACTTAATGATTCTGGTTCTAAGAATAATAGATGTCTTGGTTTATCTTTAAAGCGAACAAGTTTATCTTCAATGGAAGGACAATATCTTGGACCCACACCTTTTACTACACCTGAATACATAGATGACTTATTTAAGTTATTTAAGATCCATTCATGTGTTTCTGGAGTTGTATATGTTAAGTAACAAGGAACCTGATCTTTGAATGCTCGTACTTCTTCTTGTTTTGTTGTTTCTGAAAAACGTAAGAATGCATCAGTACCAGGTTCATATTGAGTTTGTGTAAAATCAATAGAAGAAGTAAGGATACGTGGAGGTGTACCTGTCTTTAAACGGAATGTCTTTAGACCTAGATCTCTTAAAGATTGTGAGAGATCTTTCGTTGTAGTTTCCATGTCTGGTCCACCATCTCTCACTTCAGCAGAAATCATATTTACACCTGACATATATGTACCTGTTGTAAGCACAACGATCGTACAAGAAATGAAAGACCCATCAGATAGTGTTATACCTGTGATCTTATTATTTTCTGCATTGATCTTAACTGCCATACCTTCTTTAACAGTTAAGTTTTCAGTATGCAAGCATACATCTTGCATCATCTTCTTGTATGCTATCTTATCTGATTGAACACGTAGTGCTCTGACTCCTGGTCCCTTAGCACTATTCAACATCTTGAAT
Organism: Duodenibacillus sp.; assembly: GCA_963600555.1. GTDB lineage: Bacteria > Bacillota_I > Bacilli_A > Erysipelotrichales > Erysipelotrichaceae > Bulleidia. Next base: position 6,209 of record CAVCCE010000013.1, on the reverse strand, counting down.
TGTAAAGCTGTTTTATCAGCTGTTACTGGCATTTGTCCACCTAAAGCATCAATTTCTCTTACTACGATGCCTTTGGCTGGTCCACCTACAGATGGATTGCATGGCATCTTACCAATGTTATCTATGCTTAATGTTAATAAACATGTTTTTTTATGTAATCTAGCTGAAGCTAATGCTGCTTCAATTCCAGCATGTCCTCCACCAATTACGACAATATCAAAATCTACCATTGTTTATATCTTCCACCAATTCTTTAACTTCAGAAATTTCTTTATCTTTACTCATTAGAATTTCAAAAGATAACTTTCTTTCAAAATCTAACTTCTGTATATAATAACGATATAATGTAATTTTTCCAACACATTCTCGTATTCTCATATCGCGATTGTTTGCTTGATAGTATAACGGGAATGCAATCTTGATGTTTGATTTATCCATATACAAACAATCACTGTTAGAACCTCTTACCATTTCCCATGCATCATCTTTGATTTTCAATTCCGCAAGTTTATGGCACATATTTCTTTCTTTTTCACTACCATCTTCTTTTCCAAGTATTCTTGAAATCAACGCAATCTGGTGTCTAACAACATCATCTCTAAAGATTTCATCAGGATTCTTTGTAGGATCTGCACTCCATAAATCAATTCCATGTTTCTGTGCAGCTTTTAGAATTCTGACAGTTACTGAAGGATCACTTCGATCTAAGTATGTATAAGATTCTAAGTTGTTTGGTAGATCCAAACCTTCAATTTCATCTGGATATACTGGTGAAACAAAGAATACTACATCCGTAAGATACAAGCATCTCATTGTAGAAGGAACTTCACCCTTACCAGCTTTTCGAATTGCTTCTTCTAATCGTTCCTTTGTTTCATATCCTGTAGACTCACTATACTGATTCCATAATTGATTCAAAGATAATCTCTTTACAGAATCATAATGTGCATAACCTATGAGTCCTTTTTTCTTACCATGATTTGGACGTGAAAAGAAGAAAAGGAGATCTCCTTTTCTGAAATCTGAGAATTTCTTCTTATTTGATAAACGCCAGAATATGATCGTGCGATTTCTACACAATCGATGATATTCCAACATTTCACTATCCGTTACATAAGCTATAGAACTCATACATCACTCACATTCTATTAGAATAAACCGTAAGTTTCTCCCTTTTCATCAATACCCATATTTACTGCGGCTGGTACTTTAGGAAGACCCGGCATTGTTAGTACATTTCCTGTATATACAACTACAAATCCAGCACCTCTAGAAATATTGATATCTCTAACATGTACTGTAAAGTCTGTTGGTCTACCAATCAACTTTGCATCATCACTTAAAGAATTTTGTGTTTTTGCCATACATACTGGTAATTTATCCCAACCATGTTGTTTATATACTTCAATCTTTTGTTTCGCTTCATCAGAGAATTCAACATCTTTTGCGCCATAGATCTTTGTCGCAATCGTTGTGACTTTCTCTTCAATACTACTATTTACATCATAGATAGGAGCATAATGACTTTCTTCATTACACTTTTCTACAACCATTTCAGCTAGTTCTGTCATTCCAGAGCCACCATTTGCCCAACCATCAGCTTCAGAAACTGGATGATTGTTTTCTTTACACCAATTCAATAATGCAGATACTTCAGCTGGTGTATCCTTTGCGAACTTATTGATTGCGACAACATAAGGAACACCAAATTCTTTAATGGATTCAATATGTTTTTGAAGATTAGCAGTACCTTTCAATAAAGCTTCTACATTTTCTTCACCTAATGCATCAACTTCTACACCACCATGCATCTTTAATGCACGAACAGTCGCAACGATAACAACTGCATTTGGTGTTAGACCTGCAGCTCTACATTTGATATCCATAAACTTTTCAGCACCTAGATCTGCACCAAATCCTGCTTCTGTAACAACATAATCACTTAATTTTAAGGCTGTTGTTGTTGCGATAACAGAATTACATCCATGCGCGATATTTGCGAATGGTCCACCGTGGATCAATACTGGTGTATGTTCTAGTGTCTGAACTAGATTTGGTTTTAGTGCCTCTTTCATGACTACTGTTGCAGCTCCAGCGGCATCAATTTGTCCTACTGTTACTGGTTCATCATCAAATGTATACGCTACAACACATTCAGAAATTCTCTTTTCAAAATCATGAATATCTTTTGATAAACAAAGAATAGCCATTACTTCTGTAGCTACTGTAATAACAAAATGATCTTCTCTTTCAACACCATTTGTCTTTTTCTTTTGTGCAATTGTGATATCACGTAATGTTCTATCATTCATATCTAAACATCTCTTCCAAACTACTTTTGTTGGATCGATGTTTAAAGGATTTCCTTGGTAAATACTATTATCTAACATCGCAGCAATCAAATTGTTCGCTGTTGTTACTGCATGCATATCACCAGTAAAGTGAAGATTGATTGATTCCATAGGAATGACTTGCGCATATCCTCCACCAGTAGCTCCACCTTTCAAACCAAAGACAGGTCCTAAAGAAGGTTCTCTTAAACAAGCCATAGCTTTCTTACCAATCTTAGATAATCCATCAACTAGACCAATTGTAGTTGTAGATTTTCCTTCACCTGCTTTTGTAGGTGTGATTGCTGTGACAAGGATCAACTTACCATCTTTCTTATTACTTAAGTCTAGAGAATGCACATCAACTTTCGCTTTATCTCTTCCATAAGGTTCTAATGCAGATTCTTCAATTCCTGCTTTCTTAGCAATTTCATAAATATCTTCTAAAGTAGCAGCTTGGGCAATTTGTAAATCGTTATTCATCTTTCTCTCCTTTTACATCGTTTTACGATCTGATAAAGCATGTGCCAATGTCATTTCATCAGCATAGTCCAACATTCCTCCAGAAGGTAGTCCATGAGCAATACGTGTAATCAATACACCTGGACATTCTTCTTTTAGAAGTTTATTGAGATACATTGCGGTCATTTCACCATCCATTGTTGTATTTGTTGCGAGGATGACTTCTTTTGACGTCTTTGCTCGTTGAAGTAAAGAATCAATATTTAAGTCTTCTGGCATAACTCCTTTAGATGTTGAAACCAAACCATTTAATACATGATAAACACCATGATATTCATTTGTTCTTTCCATTGCGATTACATCTTTCGCACTTTGAACAACAAATATTACTTCATGATTTCTATTATGATTACTACATATTTCACATGTATCTTCCTCTGTTAGATTTCCACATACATTACAATAATGTAGTTTTTCTTTTACATCTACCAATGCTTTTGCGAATGCTTGCACGTCCGCTTCATTTCTATCTAAGATGCTAAGTGCATATCTTTCTGCACTCTTTTCTCCAACACCAGGAAGATCTCGAAATCTCTCAATTAATTCTTGTAAACTTTTTGGATACATGAATTACATACCTGGAATATTTAAACCAGAAGTGATTCCACCTAATTGATTTTCTCTATCTTCATCACTTGCGGCAATTGCATTATTGAAAGCAATCAATAACATATCTTGTAACATTTCTCTATCATCCATCAATTCTTCAGGAATTGTGATTTCTTGACATTCACTCTTACCATTTACTTTGACTACGATTCCATTTGATTTTCCTTCATAGATCGTTGATTCTAACTTAGATTGTGTTTTCTTTAAATCAGCTTGCATCTTCTGTGCTTGCTTCATGATCATATTAATATCCATATTCTTTTCTCCTATACTACTTTAACGTTCTCTTCTCCAAACAATTGTTTTGCTTTTTCGATTGTAGAAGGTTCTGTATCTTCTTCATCTTCATAACGAACAATTTGAATTGGGTCAGGTAAATCTCCTGTTTTCATCTTCTCTCTAAATGCATTTGTAGCAGTCAAGAACTCATCTTGTGTTACCGCAAATAACATTTTATCTGTATGCATGACATCTCTCATAAATACATACAATTCTTTATTCATCTTTCCATCATTGATTCGATTTACAATGGAAGGCATTGTAGAAGTAATCAAGATACAATCATTACCACTTGCCGCAACATTGCACTTATCTAATACACTTGTATATTTTTTATTAGATAAGCTTCCATAAGAATCCAACATAGAAAATGTATTTTCATCTGTAACTTTATTTTGTTTATCACAAGCTCTTAAGATAGATAAGATCTTTTCTTGAGATATCTTTTCTACTGGTTGAATAACAACTGGTTCTTCAACAGGTTTTGGTTCCTCTTTTTGAATTGGTGTAAATGTTGGAATACTTGAAGTATTCTCTTGTACCTTCACAATCTCTTTTACAACTGTAGGTTGTTCATCAATTGATAAAGATAAACAAGTCACTTCAAATACTCTAGCAGCAGAGGAAGATACTCTGAATCGATTCTTTGAATCCATTAATTTTTCACATACATGCATGCATGTTGATGGGGAGATAGCTACGGATAAATCACTAGCTTCTTCTTGATTAATTACTTTTAATAAGTCTGGATTCTTTGTAGAAGAATATACAGCAGTATCTTTTAAGATATCAATCATTCCATCTGTATATCTTACAAAGTCTATTCCTTTATCTTCATATTGTGCAATTCTAGATAGAAGTGAAGCCATATCTTTATTAACGATATCTTTAATCAATCCTATCTTTTCACTTGTTGTAGCTAATCCGTAGATTCTATCAATTGCATCAACTGTAATTTCATCACTAGTATAAGATGCACATTGGTCCATAATACTCAATGCATCTCTCATACCACCATCACTTAATACCGCAATCATCATTGCAGCATCTTTTTCCATTGTGATATTTTCTTTTTCCGCAATATTTAATAAATGATCTCTGATTTGTTCTGTCTTTACTTTAGTGAAGTCATATCTTTGACATCTAGAAATGATTGTAGGTAACAATTTCTGAGGATCAGTTGTAGCTAATATAAAGATTACATTTTCTGGTGGTTCTTCTAATGTCTTTAATAGCGCAGAAGAAGCAGCACTAGATAACTGATGAACCTCGTCAATAATATAAACTTTATGTTTTCCTTGCATAGGAGCAAGTCTACTACGATCAATTAAATCACGAATATCTTCAACATGCGTTTCATTCGCAGCATTGATTTCTATGATGTCTGGATGTGTTCCATTATTTGCGGCAATACAATTTTCACATTGCTCACAAGGTGCTTGATCAGGATTTGTACAATTTACTGCTTTTGCGAGAAGTCTGGCCATTGTTGTTTTTCCAGTACCTCTTGGTCCACAAAATAAATATGCATGTCCAACTTTATTTTCACGAACTGCATTTTTAATGGATTTTACTATATATTCCTGTCCAACTACTTCTTCAAATGTAGATGAACGATATTTTTGATAGAGAGCTATTTTTGCCATGAATTTCTCCTTGTCATCTATTATAACAAAAAAGCCTACATTGAATGCAGGTTTTCGTTTTATTTATGCTTTTTATTTAACCTTTTTTCTTTAAAAAATTCTTTTAAGATATTAGAACATTCTTCTTGAAGAACATCACTATAGATTTCTTTTGGATATGTGTTTAGATGTGGTATTTGTTTAACATGAATCAATGATTCTACACATCCACCTTTCATATCACTTGTTCCATAGTATAAACGCTTGATTCTACATAATTGAATTAAACCAGTACACATCATGCATGGTTCTAAAGTTACATAAAGATCACAATCTGATAAATTCCATGTACCCAGTTTCTTTGATGCACATTGAATAACTAGATTTTCTGCATGAGATGATGCGAGTTGATCATGTTCTTTCATATTATGAGCTCTCGCAATAATTTCGCCATTACGAACAATCACTGCTCCTATTGGAACTTCATCTATTTCTTTTGCGATATTAGCTTCTTTTAAAGCTTCTTTCATAAAATCATCTGCGTTCATCATAAATAAAAAAGTGGCACACGCGATCAGAGGCTCGTATGGCTGCTACCTTCCGGTCCTGACCAGGTTAGAAACATGACTGCTGTGCCATGAGTATTATATATGAGTTTTTAAAAAGTCTCAACCATCTCTTTTAATGTTTCACGTGAAACAAAAAGGAGATATCAAATGATATCTCCATGTTTAATTAGAAATTTTTCTTCTTTTCTGGAACAGGAATTACTTCCATGCCACCCATATAAGGTCTGAGAGGTTCAGGAATTCTGATAGAACCATCTTCATTTAAGTTATTTTCA
>CAVCCE010000012.1:0-14585 GCA_963600555.1 Duodenibacillus sp. | reverse complement strand
CTACGATTCCATAAATATTATGTTTTATGTAATTGATTTTTCTTGTTTTCTCACTATCATCAACGATATTCTGAATCACTGATAAACGATCTGTTCGAAACAAATAATATCCACATGTCTTACCAACATACTTCAACTTTTGATCTTCATATTTCTTGATTGTTTTCTCATCTAAACGAAATACTGACTGATCATCTTTTGACTTCATACCGGTAACGACATGATAATAGTATCTTTTCTGATCTGTTTTCTTTTCAAATACACCAAACAATAAATTGATCGTATCTTCTTTCAACAGATATCCTTCTTCACTCATCGCATCTAGCCATTCTTCCACTTCACACACATTATCAATAGAACATGGTAAGAACTTTACAATATCTTCGATTTCATCCATTTTTATACCTCATCCATGATTAGGTTAACACAAAATATTCATTTATTACTATTTTCCGCTTGTGTAATCGCTTACATATATCTATAATGGAAACTAAAGAAAGGGATACAGTTTCCTATGACGGATAAAAAAGAAATCATTCAAAGTGCTATCAAGCTCTATCAAGACAAAGGATTGTCCTTCACCATGGATGATATTGCGAAGGATCTACATATCGCAAAGAAAACGATCTATCGCTCCTTTCCATCCAAAGAAGAACTCCTACAAGGAATCGTCGAATACGGTTTTGATAACATCCAAGAAAACAAGAAACAGATCCTACAAGAAGAAATACCTTATGTAGATAAATTAAAGAAGTTATTGATTGCGATGCCAACAGATATCGAATCCATAGATTTCAAACAACTAGAACCATTATCTACACAATACCCTTCTGTATTCGCCTCTATTTCCAAACACTTACAATCTGACTGGCAACCAGTATTTGATTACTTACAACAAGGGATCAATAAAGGAATCATTCGAGATATTCCTCTTCATATGATAGAAGTCATGGTCACTTCTAGTATGAATGCGTTACTATCATCCTCTATTGATGAACATACTTATCAACAATCTTTACAAGATCTAGTAGATATACTATTGAAAGGAATCTTAAAATGAAAAGAATAAATAATAATTGGGAATTTACAGAAGAATTCAATGATGCTTTCTTACAAGGAACAGGAACATATCAAGAAGTACGTATTCCCCACACTGTCAAAGAAGTACCTCTTCATTACATTGATACCGAATCTTATCAAATGATTTGTGGATATCGTAGACATCTACAAATCGATAACAAAGACAAAAGATACTTCTTACAATTAGATGGTGCTGCACATATCGCTACTGTCTATATCAACGGAAAAGAAATTGGAGCGCATTATTGTGGATATACTGCTTATCGTATTGAGATAACAGAACAAGTTCATATTGGTGATAACTTGATTGTTATCAAATTAAACACAAAAGAAGATCCATCTATTCCACCATTTGGATTTGTTATCGATTATCTAACATATGGTGGTATCTATCGTGATGTTTGGCTAGATGAACAACCAGATACTTATATTGAAGATGTATTCATTCAACCAGACCTATCTAGTATCAAAGTAGATATCAAATACGATGGTGACACCAAAGATCTTTCGTTAAACGCTAAAGTATTCAACCAAGATAAACAATGCGTCGTAAATCAAAAATATGATGATTGTCCTACATCACTATGCATCAATATTCCAGATCCAATCTTATGGGAAGTACATCATGGTTATCTATACACATTGGAGCTGAGTATCAATGAATCAATCAAACAAACAACGTTTGGATTAAGAACGATCACAACTAATGAAAATCAGATCCTCATTAACAACAAACCAGTATTTATTCGAGGTCTAAACAGGCATCAAAGTTTTCCATATGTCGGTTACGCTGCTAGTGAATCTCTTCAAAGAGAAGACGCTAGGATCATTGATGAAGAACTAGGTCTCAACGCGGTAAGAACATCTCATTATCCACAATCTCATTATTTCTTAGATGAATGTGATAAAAGAGGTATCTTGGTATTTACTGAAATACCTGGTTGGCAACATATTTCCAAGGAAAAGTTTTGGAGAGATACTTGTATCCAAAATACAAATGATATGGTCATCCAATACAGAAATCACCCTTCTATCTTCCTATGGGGCGTAAGAGTCAATGAAAGCCAAGATGATGATGAGTTGTATACGCAAACAAATAAAGTAGCACACGCTTTAGATCCTACTAGACCTACAAGTGGTGTACGTTATTTAGAAAAGAGTTCTTTACTAGAAGATATCTATGGATACAACGATTTCTCACATAACGGAACAAATTCAGGATGTAAGCAAAAGAAATCTGTCACACCAGATACAACAAAACCATTATTGATTACAGAAAGTAATGGTCATATGTTTCCAACAAAGACCTACGACACAACATCTCATAGACAAGAACATGCATTAAGACACGCAAGAGTATTAAATGACGCTATCAAAGATCAACAACACGCAGGATGTTTTGAATGGTGTATGTTTGATTACGCAACTCACAAAGACTTTGGAAGTGGTGATAAGATCTGTTACCATGGCGTATTGGATAGTTTCAGAAATCCAAAGATTGCCGCAAGCATCTATGCATCTCAACAAGAAAAAACACCAGTTCTTGAAATTGGTTCTAGTATGGAAATCGGTGATTATCCTGCTGGACAAATTCCTCATTTCTATTGTTTCACAAACGGTGATTCCATTCGTTTGTACAAAAATGATCATTTCGTAAAAGAATTCTCTTCTACAGAATATACATCATTAAAACATGGTCCTATCTTGATTGATGATACGATTGGTCACTTGTTAGAAGAACAAGAAAACATGTCACCTACACAAGCGAAACAAATCGGGGAATGTCTCAATGCTGCAGCGTTGTATGGAATGGCTAATCTTCCACTCAAATACAAAGCATTATTCGCATATGTCATGATGCGTTATCATATGACATTCTCAGATGGTTATGATCTATATGGTAAATACGTTGGAAACTGGGGTGGTGAAGCTACAAAGTGGAAATTTGAAGCTATCAAAGATAATAAAGTCATTAAAACTGTCATCAAATCTCCAGGTTCTTCCCTACATCTAGACGCAAATATTTCTTCTTCAACACTCCAAGAAGGAGAAACATATGACATGTGTGCGATCCGCATCCAAGTAAAAGACAACAACGATAACATCGCACCATACGCACAACTTCCTATCACGATCCAAACATCAGATAATCTAGAAATCATTGGACCAGAAGTCGTTGTTTGTGAAGGAGGAATGTGTGGAACATATCTCAAGACAAAAGGAACAACAGGAAAAGGAACAGTAACGATTTCTTCTCCTAACTTAACAAGTATTCATTTCAACATTGAAATCAAAGGATGATAATTATGAAAAAATTTAGCGCAAAAGAAAAAGCTGCCTATGGAATAGGCGCTGTAGGAAAAGATATGGTCTATGCCCTATCTAGTTCCTATGTTATGTATTACTACCAAGATATCTTAGGATTATCCGCAACATTTGTAGGAATGATCCTAATGATTGCGAGGATCTTTGATGCATTCAACGATCCCTTCATGGGAATCTTAGTTGCGAAAACAAATACAAAATACGGCAAATTCAGACCATGGATCATCTCAGGTTCTGTATTAAACGCATTTGTATTATATGCCTTATTTTCTGCACCTAGTATTTCTTCTACAGGACTAATGGTATACTTCGCAGTCATCTATATTCTTTGGGGCGTTACTTATACAATGATGGATATTCCATTTTGGTCTATGATACCAGCAGTCACAGAAAAGCCAAGTGACCGTGAACAACTATCCGTCATTGGTAGAACATGTGCTGGTGTAGGTTCTGCACTGATTCAAGTTGGCACTGTTATGTGTGTTGCCTGGTTAGGTGGAAATAGCGAAGCAATTGGTTTCAAGTGGTTCTCCTTGATTGTTTCTATCATCTTTGTTGTTACTGAATCCATTCTCTTCTTTACAATCAAAGAAAAGAAGAGCGATAAACAAATGGAAACAACAACTGTAAAAGAAATGTTTCAAGCTTTGTTCCATAATGATCAAGCTATGGTCACTGTTATTACGATCATTCTTATCAATAGTGCTCTTTACATCACAAGCAATTTAATTCTTTACTTCTTCAAGTATGATCTAGGTGGTGAAGCATGGAAGACGCAATATACATTGTTCACAACTGTGGGTGGTGCTGGTCAGATCTTTGGCATGATGTTGATCTATCCATTACTAAGAAAGAAATTATCAAATGTTACGATCTTTAAGACTTCACTTGTTATGGCTATCGTTGGATATATTTGTTTATTGTTATCTTGTCTAACGAATCTAGCACATGCGATGGTATTACTTTGTGCTATTGGATTACTCGTATTTGTCGCAAATGGTATGTTAAGTGTACTTACAACAGTATTCTTATCAAATTCTGTTGATTATGGTGAATTAAAGACAGGAAGAAGAGAAGAATCTGTTATCTTCTCTATGCAGACGTTTGTTGTTAAGGCAGCATCTGGATTTGCGGTATTCTTAAGTGGTATTGGATTAGATCTGATTGGGTTGAATGGAAATAGTGCAGATGGAATACCTGTTGCTCAAAGTGCATCTACTATTACAGGTCTACGTCTTCTTATGACGATCCTACCTTGCATCACATTATTAGTAGCACTTGTTTTATTCAAAAAGAAATTCATATTAACAGATGATAAAGCTAACGAAATCGCACAAGCTTTAAGTGAGAAAAAACATGAAATGGAATCTACAAATTAAAACAGATAAAAAATCTATCACAAAAGAAATCACAACCGATAGAATTGCACATATTCAAAAAGAATTACATGGAAGGATTCAATCTGTTACTGCTACGACTACATTGGAACTATCTAATACAGATGCTCTATTCTTAAATGGTTATCAAACATGGACGTATGATAAAGAAATGAAATTAGATGATTCTCTTAGAGGTCTACAATATGTTCCTAAGAAGTTGATCAATACTTATCACTTTGATCGATATGGTGATTATCATTTTCAAGCTTATCCATATAAGAAAGGTATCTTTCATGGATATACATACATGTATATTCGTAAAGGAAACAAATATCATTTGATTGCTTCATTAGATGAAGATCCAGGATATACGATTTTTCATATTGACCATAACATATTAACGATTGAAAGAGATTGTAAAGGATTAGAAGTAGATGGCAACTATCCTATCTTTGATCTATACGAACAAATCGGTAGTGAAGATGAAGTATTTGACGGATGGTTTGAAGCTATGAATATCCCTAAACAAACACAGCCTAAGCTCTACGGATATTCTAGTTGGTATAATCACTATGAAAATATATCTACAGAAACGATTCAAGAAGATCTAGAAGGATGTAAAAAGATCTTAGAAAAAGGTGATTTATTCCAAATCGATGATGGTTGGCAACCTTGTACAGGAGATTGGTTAGAATACGATGAAAGGAAATTCCCAAATGGTCTAAAATATGAAACGGATCGTATCCATGAAGCTGGATTTAAAGCTGGAATATGGGTTTCTCCTTTCTTAGCTTCTATCCACTCAAGCCTAGTCAAAGAACATCCAGATTGGTTATTAAAGGTAGATGGTAAACCTTGGTTTGTTGGATGCAATTGGGATGGTGCTTACGCATTAGATATCGATAATAAAGAAGTCATTCAATACATCACAGATGTATTTGATAAGATATTCAATGAATGGAATTTTGATCTTGTAAAGTTAGATTTCTTGTATGCAATTGCTCCATTTGGTTCTTCCAAAGAAACAAGAGCTTATCGTATGAAACGTTCTATTCTTTTCCTACATGATCTATGTAAAGGACATCTTGTATTGGGATGTGGTGTACCTTTCTGTAGCACATTAGGCATATTTCCATACAATAGAGTTGGATGCGATGTAGGACTAGATTGGAATGATGTTTGGTATATGCGTTTCTTCCATAGAGAACGTGTATCCACAAAACATTCACTAGCGAATACGATCTTTAGAAGACAAATCAATACAAGAGGCTATCTCTCAGATCCTGATGTGTTTTTCTTAAGAGATGAAAATCTAAAACTTACACAAGAACAAAAAGAAATGTTGATAACTGTGGATGCTTTGTTAGGTGGTGTATTTCTAACAAGTGATAATCCTTCCAATTATTCAGAGGAACAAATCAAACAATATAAGCATTATCGCCATTTATCAACTGCCACAAATATTCAAACAAGTATGATGGATACCGTACTAACAATTCAATATGACTTGGATGGTTCTACGCATACATATACTTGCGAGACAAAAAATCTATAATCAAAAGAGGAAGATCAACGACGATCTTCCTCTTTTTCATCTGTATAAACCATATCAACCAAAGATACTGCCAACTCTTTTGGTAAGAAGAATGGTTGAGGTCCAAAAGGATTGATAACGATACCACCAAATCCCTTTTCCATGATTCCTTCAACTTCTTTATACTCCATCACTAAAGTTACAGCGTCCTTTTCTTGCATCATCGTTGACCAACACTTTAATGCATCCCAATCCGTAAAAGCTGGAAGAATGAACAAAGAATTATCCTCATTTGTAGAAACGGATAAGAAAGATACTTGGGTATTATCTGTCAAAGGATCCATCATATCTGCATCTCTTTTAGTTGTTGATTTACCAGCCACCAAAAACTTAGCATTCGCAATCAACCAAAATAACAATGTCGTAAATTCTTTTTCTTGCCTGAGTTCATTGTATCCTGTGATCAATCCTCTGATATAAGGATTTTCAACATTATTTTCTTTACCTTCTGATACAAATCCTAGAATATCTGTTAATACATTTCCTACTTTGATATTCTTTGTTTCTTCATTTTTCTTTAAAGTGATCTCAATATCATTATCTTTTGCCTTACGCACATTCTTACCATTTTCTGTAATGGATATGATCCTAGTCGTAAAGAATTCTTGTGTCATAGAATATACATATACTTCATCTAATACATGCATATTTCCCAACACAAATCCCTTCAATACAACATTCTTATCAGTTTCCTTTGTATCTTTGACAATGAATGTATATCTTCTGTTCTTATATTTCTCATTTTGGTGTATCAAATAGTTGATACGTGTCTTACGAGTCAATAACTTACGATAGTTTTGAATGTAGTAGATTACCCCACAAACAACACAACCAGTCAACAACAATAAATACATTTTATTCTTTTGTTCGTTCAATGGATCATTGTTCGTTCTTATATCAAATACCATGCAACCATAAAAGAATGCACATATCATTGCTAAAAACAAAGAATTCTTTCCCCATCTACCAATCAACTTCTTCTCACTAGCATATCCTTCTGATCGATCAAAATAACGATTCAACACACATACCACAACAAAGGATATGACCATGACCACAAGGATGATTCCTTCTGTAAGTAAAGTATCTGGTATTTCTCCACTTGATGCTAGTAAACAAACTTCTAACATCAATGTAAATACAATAAATATCAAACCGAATAAAATTCCAAATATAAAAGAAAGTAATTTCTTCATGTATACCTCTCTACACGCAACTATTTTAAACAAAGATACAAGAAAAATAAATTAAATATGATTCTTTTCTCTTCATTTAGATATCATACACTCATATTTCATTATTACTGTACATTTCTATGTACAGTAATAAACTTTTAAGAAATTCTTCCATTATCCATCTCAATGACTTCATCACATACATTCATCGTAGAAGTTCTATGAGATACCAATACAACTGTTTTATCTTCACTAGATTCTTTCAATGACTTCAAGATGATTCCTTCATTCAATGAATCAAGATTACTTGTAGGTTCATCTAATAAGATCATCTTAGAATCATGTAAGAAAGCTCTTGCGATACCGATTCGCTGTTTCTCTCCACCCGATAATGTATCTCCAAGTTCTCCTACTTCCGTATCATATCCATTTGGTAATGTCATGATAAAATCATGAATCGATGCTTTCTTAGCTGCTTGTACAATTTCTTCTTTTGTTGCGTTTGGCTTCGCCAAAGAAATATTATTAGAAATCGAATCATGAAAGAGTTGTGTTTCTTGTGTTACATAACTTTCTAGATTTCTTAATTGTTTTGTAGGCATTTGTTTAACATTCGTACCATCCACCAATACTTCACCTTTTTGTGTATCCCAAAAACGCATCAATAATTTTAATAATGTAGATTTACCAGACCCACTCTGTCCATGGATTCCTGTAATCTTGCCAGGCTCCAACTTTAACGAGAAATCTTTTAAGATCATCTCTTCATCATAACTAAATGAAATATCTTTTACTTCTGCACCACTAAAAGACCCATTTTCTTCTACTTCTCCATCAATTTCCTTCACAAGTGGTTCTTCTTCCAACAAAGATAACACTCTTTCTCCACTCGCTAATGTCTGTGTAAGATTATTAGAAAGTGATGATAAAGCTACAACAGGCCCAAAAGAAGACATCATCGCTACCGTACAAACCAATACTCCATTTAGATCTAGGTCTATCTTGATTGTTAACATCAGCATCATAAATCCAGCTAACAGAATGATCAGATTTGTTAAAGATCTTTGCGAAGCTTCATTGTGGCTTAAGATTTCTTGTTTCTTAGATAGTTCTATGGAACGTGCAGATATCTGTTGTTTTCTTGATTCTCCTTGACCATATTGAATCGTTTCATCGATTCCTCTAAGTGAATCCAAAACAAAGCTATTCATTTCTCCAAAAGCATTACGATACTCTAGACCTTTTTGGCCACCTCGTTTTCCATTCCATAATGGAATCAATACACCAACTATGATGTACATACATAACGCAAACAATCCAGCATAGATATGATAATGAGAAATAAATATGACCATGATCAAACTTGTAATAAACGCAATAGCGATTGGTGAGATCGTATGTGCATAAAACACTTCTAATAGTTCAATATCCGTTGTAATGATAGAAATAAGATTTCCCTTATCTTTTCCCTCTAACTTGGCAGGGCATAACTTTCTTAGCACATCAAATACTTCATGGC
Organism: Duodenibacillus sp.; assembly: GCA_963600555.1. Lineage (GTDB taxonomy): Bacteria > Bacillota_I > Bacilli_A > Erysipelotrichales > Erysipelotrichaceae > Bulleidia. The sequence continues at coordinate 5,513 of CAVCCE010000012.1, read as the reverse complement.
GAATGATTGCTAATAACTTAAAGGCAATAAAGTGATTACAATATTGTTCTACATAATGTAAGACACCTCTTGATACAGCTATGACGACCATAATGATCAATAATGTTTGTACAGGTTGACCATTTAATACACAAATAATTGATTGACTCGCTAATATCGTTAAAAATATCGCACAAAGATAACCAACCGTACCTAGTGAGATAGCTAATATCATGATCAATATAAGTGGTCTTACTAGACCAATCAATTTCATCATGATCTCTAATGCACTTCTTCTTTTCATCAAGCTACCTCCTTTCCATAGTTTTCTAGTTTTCTTTGGCTTTCATATAATTTCTTATATTCTCCATTGTCTGTTATCAACGAATCATGTGTTCCACTTTCTTTGATCATTCCATCTTGTAAGAAATAGATCTTATCAGAACCTATTACATTCGCTAAACGATGAGATATCAATACTACTGTCTTTGTCTTTGATAATTCATGGATCACATCCATGATCATCTCTTCACTTTCAATATCGATATTACTTGTTGCTTCATCAAAGATATAAATGGATGCATCTTTTAGTAACGCTCTAGCGATAACAAGTCTTTGACATTGTCCACCAGAAAAATTACTACCTTTTTCTTCAATATGTGTTTGTAGACCAGACTGTGTCTGTAAGAAACCATACAAGTTCACTTTCTTTAATACATCATTCATTTCTTCTTCACTTGCATCTATTTTTCCTAAGCGAAGATTTTCTTCTACTGTTCCCTTAAACAAATAACTATTATGTCTAACAAGTACGACATGTTCCATTAAACTAGATTCTGAAATTGATGATAATTCTTCGCCACCAATCATGATCGAACCAGTATAGTTACGATTCTTTTTCGTCAACAATCCAGCTATCGTACTTTTACCACAACCAGACTCTCCAACCAACGATACAAAACTACCTTGTGTAATATCTAAATTGATTCCTTTTAGAATTTCTCTATCTTTCTCATAGGAAAAATGAACATCTTGAAATTGGATATCACAATCCTTTGTATTGAATGTATTCTTTCCATCTTCTCTTTCTTCTAGATCTAATATTCTAAAGATCTTATCACTAGCTGCCATACCATTCATCGCAATATGGAAATAAGAACCTAATAAACGTAAAGGCAAAAAGAACTCACTTGCCAACAAGACAATACACAAAGTACCTGAAAGAGAAATATTTCCAATCATAAATTCATGGATAGAAACGACCATACCAACTGCAGCTCCACCATAAGCAACGATATCCATTACACTTGTTGAATTCAATTGCATCGTTAGTACTTTCATCGTAATTCTTCTAAAATTTTGAGACTCTTTATCCATCTGTTGTGATTTCATTTCATCTGCTTGATAGATCTTCAAAGTTGTTAGGCCCTGTAGATTTTCTAAGAAAGAATCTCCTAAACTTGTATAGATGCTCCAATATTTATTCAATAGTTTCTTCGCAATCTTTTGTACGATTACGATAGAAATTGGAATCAATGGAACACAGATCAATAACACCACACTTGCCTTCATACTGACATGAGAAAGAATGATAAATAATGTAATTGGTGCTAACAAGCTATAAAACAATTGTGGAAGATACTTACCAAAATAAGTTTCTAATTGTTCTACACCTTCTGTAGATACTTGTACGATTTCTGAAGAAGCTACTTGTTCTGAATAAGAAGCACCTAATCTCAAAATCTTTTCATAGATCTTTTCTCTTAATATCCTCTTTACATCTACGCTAGCTAAATAAGAGTTTCTAACACTCATTCTTTCAGAAAAATAACGAATGATCATGACTACAATCAATACACATAATGATTGAAAGATCATCGTATCTTCTAATGTATTTTCATACACATTCTCAATGATATTCGCGATCGTAAATACCATAACGACTTGTGATAATAATGCAATCCATTGCCAAAGGATCGTAAAAACGATATATTTCTTTGCATGTTCTAATAACTTTACTAATCTTGTCTTGATCATTTCTGATTTCTCTTTTCTTTCATACTACTTATCAAATGCCATATCGCTAATATTGGATGATAAAACAACATCCTTGGTCCTGAATAACGCATGACCTTTCTGATTTCTTCTCTCATTTCAGGCTTGTAACAATGTACCTTACAATTCGCACAGAAAGTTTTATTTTCCATAAAAGGACATAATTGACTTCTTTGTTTTGCGTAATCACTTAATGCCTGGCATTCTTTGCACATCTTATGATTTTTACGGTCATAATCACTATGATTTTTTCTACAATACAACTGAATCATTTCTTCTACGACTTTTTGTTCACGTTGTCTTTTCTTTTCAACTTTATTCATTCTTCACCTCAAATCTTAGTTAGTCTAACATAACTTGCATCAAAAGAAAAACGCTATTTTTTAGCGTTTTCTTTCACTTTCTTTACTTTAGTAGAAGAAGTTTTCTTTTTCGTTTTCTTCTTTTTTGGTGTATCCTCATCCTCTTCATTTGGATAGTTGATTTCATAAGCCAACCATAAAGCTTCACCCTTCAACAACTTCTTTACTTGACTTAAATCAGCAGTCGCAAAATCAGGTCTTTCTTCTACGATAGAAGTAGCTTTATCTGGATTTGAAGCAAATCCTACAGTAAATACACCTGCATCTTTCCCTAACATCACTTCCGCAGAACTATCAGCTACATAGACACAACTCTTCGCATCTAATAGTTTCAACGCAGTCAAGATACCATCTGTATCCACTTGTTTATCTCTCTTACCACCAATAATGACATCGAAGTATTGGATCATATGTGCATGTTCCAATAGTTCAACAATAGAAGCTCTTTCTCTAGTAGAAACTGTCGCAACCTTATATTCATGTCGCTTCAACCACTTCAATAATGGTTTGATTCCATGCATTGGTTGAATCAGATCACTCAAATGGTTCCTTTGCCAAGAATTATATTCACGGACCATCTTCTTTGTATCTTCTTCAGGAAAACAATATTCCATAACAGAATATACAGAATCATCTAAAGCAGCTAATTGAATTTCTTTTGTGAATAGATCATTCTTATGATGACGATCAAATAACTCACGATATGTCGCAATAATAGCTGGTTCTGTATCCATGACAGTTCCATCAAATGACAATACTATGACTGGCTTTTCTTCTACTACAGTCTCATTTTTATTATCTTTATCCTTTTTCATAAAAAACCTCGAATTATTTCTAAAACAATTATATACAAAAAATAGTATTCTTATCAAAAGAATACTATCTTTTTAATAAATTTGTCATTCCAAATGCGATAAGATTCCAAACATTTTCATAAGACTCTTGTGTATCTGGTAATTCTTTACGAATGATTCTCTTTGCGAACAAAGCTGAAGTATCCATGATAAATGTCCAAACATGATTCATTGTCATACCTTCAGGTAATGGAATCGTCTGGAAGATTGGTTCTATAGCACTTAAGAAATCCGTAAATTTGGCAGCTTCTCCACTCTTCTCTTTTTCAATATATGTATGCATATGAGAGGAATCTCTATAACTTTCATAATAGACCGTCTTATATCCATTCTTCACTAAGAAAGAGAAGTATGTAAACCACATATCATGCAACTGTGTATATAGCTTTGTAGGATCAGATAAATCTAATACTGGAGTATTTTCATATAATGAAGCTACTTCTTTCGCTACCAAGTTATAACATTCATATAATAGATTTTCTTTTGTTGAGAAGTCTCTATATACTAGAGCTTCATTAACTCGCGCTAATTTAGCTGCTGATAATACCGCAAATGATTCTAGCCCCTTTTCCGCAACGATTTTCATTGTTGCATCCATGATTTTCTGTTTACGTTCACTTGCGTCCATATATTTACCCTCCGTTTTTCCAAAAACATTTACATTTTGAAAACAGTATTTTATCAAATTAATCTTGAAAATCCAGTGGTAATCAAAAAAATTCAAACAATATTCAATAATTATTCCATATATGGATTATGTTGTAATCCAAATTTCAGACGTTTGATATCATCCAACTTCCAGATGCTTCTTAAGAATGTACCAGTCATCATATACTCACGAATATCATTTACTAATACTAGATCAGGAATATATTCTTCTGGCATGCATTGTTTCACTTCACAACGAATTGATTCAACAGACGGTGTCTTTTTAGAATAAACAAAGATAGCTTCTGGGCCTAATGTCGCAATCAAAGGGACCAATGATTTCCCAACAAGTTCAACCGTCCCATCTGCTGTCTTAACAAGTTCTTCTGGTTCTTTTGAAAATTTCAATAACTTTTCAATATACAAGATTTCCCCAGCAACGTGTTGTCTTCCACGAATCAAGTGACCATTCACTACGATTCCACAACCTGCTCCATGACTTCCGTTTGGCAAGAAGAACAATACAACAGACTTATAACGATCTTCCAACCAATAGATACCTGTAACGATCATATTCGCATCATTGAATGTAAATACATCTTTATGATATCTCTCTTCTAATACTTCTTTTACATTCATCAAATGTATTGGATGATCTTCTAAGAATATGATTCCATTCTCAATCGTTCCTGGTAATGCTAGACCAATCGTTTCTATTTCTGGGTATTTCTCAACCATACCATCAATGACTTCTTCTAAATCATCAATATTCACTCTTCCAGCATTGCTTTCACCACTACATTCAATGTTTCCATTCTTATAGTATCGGTAGATGATCTTACTTTCATCCCCTTCACCACCATTGATGTAACCAACAGCTAGTATCTTTTTATTTGTTTCAAAGTATGCTTGTATTCTAGCTGACTTAGGTGTGAGCTTATCCTCTAGTTCCTTAAGTTCCCCTTTAACAAGTTCAATCAAAGCTCCTGTATCATATTTTCCAAATGTCTGTGCTGGAATATTTCTTACCGCAATTTTATCATGGAACATCTCTTGAACTTTACTTCTTGCGTAATGGACTTGTGGTGCTAATAATATAAGATCCTGCCCTTTTCCCGCTTCTTCCAACTTATCAAAAGAAACAGCTTTAAATGAATAATTTAATGATAAGGTTTCAACTGCTTTATTCAATAATTCCGCGTAATATGATGTCGTCAATCCACTTGTACAAGATAATAAGATCTTTACAATATGTTTATCTTTCAGATTACGCATTGCTTCTTCCATTTCAACATAAAGATCTTGTGCTCTCTTTAGATCTGTTAATTGAAAATGCAAGAAAAACTCAGTCTTATTGTCACGTATCATATCAATTCTTAATTCTATGACATCTCCATCATAGAAATTCACACGACCTAAACAATACTTTGATTCAATTTCAAGATTACCTTCTTCATTCTCTGTAACAGGAAATGATTCCGTACCTCTTTGAATGATCCACTTACGATAACGATCTACAATTGTTGAATTCACCATATTTCTCTTCCTCTATTTCCATTCTACCACTTCAAAACATAATATTTATATGTTCGCTAGAAATTGGAATAATATTTCA
>CAVCCE010000011.1:0-14632 GCA_963600555.1 Duodenibacillus sp. | reverse complement strand
TAGGACGCATAAATTTTACTACTTGTCATCCACACTGTGCAAATCTGGATTTTTTTATTTTCTGTGATAAAGTACTATATTTTCGTGATAAACATCCTACCATAACCCATTATCACCATAATAATCTAATCTACTCTTAGCATCTTCATATGCATTATAAATAGAATCTAGATCATCATAAGATACAGTAAAAGCATTTCCTAACAATTCATAGTGTCCATCTTGTATCAAAACACCACCATCTTTACCATATACAAATACTGCTTTCCCTCTAATTTCAATGTTTCTAATTAATCTAGCTAAATGCGCAGCATCTTCTATATAATCTGACATCAACGCAAATCCATCTAGTATTCCTAATCCTTCTAATTCTTCCTCTTCCCATTCATACTTACTATCATAATTGCGCATAATCAAATTACTACCAGCATGATTACTTATAAGGATCCCATCATATTGTAATAATGCATTCTTAAGATCTAAATCTTCTAAACACATCATCATATGTTCAGCATCATCTCCATACAGATAAACGATATCTGCTTGTTTTAATAATGCTTGTAATGTTTCCTTAGAATCTTTATATGGTTGAAAGAAATGTATATTCTTCTCTGGTATCAAATATTTCTGAAATGAAGAAACGATCTTATCATATTTCTTACCACCTCTATGATATTGATGTTCCCATTCTTCTTCATCACTACTCCATCCTTCATTACTAATTAATGGTAAAACAAGAACACGAGATTCTTTTGTTAGATATGGTTTTAAAGATGCATATGCCCACGATGCATCAAATGTTGTATCATTCAATAAAATATTAATCATACGTGTTATTATAATCAATTTCGATTAGAATAGAAGTACTAAGGAGCATTTACTTTTATGAAAAGATATCATGTCATTGTTGAAGGAAGAGTACAAGGAGTTGGTTTTAGAAGCTTTTGTATGTTACAAGCACAATCTAGAGGATTAACTGGTAGCGTTAAGAATCTAAGTAATGGAATGGTTGAAATCTTTGTTCAAGGAGAACAAGAACTTATTGATGATTATTTAAAGAGGATACAAGAAGGTGATCGTTTTATTGTTGTTGAAGATATGTCTATCAAAGAATGTAGTGTCGTTGAAGGAGAAAAAAGATTTGGATACGGTTACTGATTTTCTTTCATCACAGAAAATTGACACTTTATCACAAACTTAAGTTCAAAAATATTTTTTATGATACGTTGATACCAAAGAGGAAGAAGTCATTTATTGTATCTAATAACAGAAGAATATATGGAAGCCTTATCGATGTATTAATTAGATATGGTCTATCTAGATGGTCAAGTTCAAGTAAAGGATTCAGAACCTTATATTGATGTATCACATCTCTACTACAATTATAGAAACAAATAAGGTCACTCAGTGACCTTATTTATTTCTATAATTGTACATAACGATTCCACCAGCTACCGCAACATTCAATGATTCAAATCCATGCATTTCAATACGTAATCTTGAATCTGCTTGTTGTTGTAATTGTTTAGATACACCCTGTCCTTCATTCCCAAAGATAAATCCCATATGTTCTGTTTCTTTGATTTCAGAGATTGTTTTCGATTCTTCTAAAGAAGTCGCAATAATTTGAAAATCATTTTGTTGAAGTTCTGTAACAATATCCTTTAAGTTAGCTCGAATAACAGGTATATGAAATAATGCACCTTGAGTAGAACGAATGACTTTATCATTGTATAGATCACATGCATCTTCACTTAGATATACCGCATCAAAACTAAAAGAAATAGCTGTACGAATCAATGTTCCTAAGTTCCCTGGATCTTGAACACCATCTAATAGAATGACTCGATTCATCTTATTTGGTGTTTGTTCCAACTTATGACAAACAGCCATATAATGAACAGCAGATACATTCTCAGATAATTTCCTCATGATTTGTGGAGTAACTTGTACAGTATTCTTAAAATCAAATGGAGATTCAATATCCGTAATGATCGTATCTACTGCGTTAGCTTGTAAAGCTTCTTGAATGAGATGTTCCCCTTCAATCAAGAATAGACCTAAAGCGTCTCTTTCTTTCTTCTTATGTAAAGAAGTCCATTTTTTTATCTTAGTATTTTGTAATGAAGTAATTGTTTCCATGTGACTATTCTAATACAAAGAAAAGGATTCTGCACTAACAGAATCCTCTGATATTAGATATCTTTCTTTCCGTTCTTAACGAAATCTAATAATGCGGCAGCACCTTCATTGATGCCATGGTCTCCTTTATTAGGAAGACCTAGACATGTATAGACTTCTCCAACTGGAATATTTTGTTCAAACAATGCATCAAACATCTTATCAATCAATACTTGGCATTCTTCTTGTCTTTGCATAGGACCAAATGGGTTAGCGAAGAAAGTTGTAGATAGACCAGATTCTTGTGTAGTACCTAACGCAAATCTCTTACCTTCTACAAATACTGGCTCAGCTTCTTCTCTATTCTTGAAGAAGTGTAGGCCTCTCTTATCTGTATAGTTGTTTGCGTATAAGAAGATATCAACTTCATGTGGAGTCGTTACAACAGAATGAGGAGCTGCTGGAATAACGACACGTGCATTACTCTTTTCAGGGTTAAAGAAGATAGAACGATCCATATCCTTGTATGCTGTACCCTTATCAAGATCATCCAAACGAACAAATGCACCAATTTCTGTACCCTGTCCACGAATCTGACCATTTTCATCAAGATGTAATGTACCCATATCATCAAATACTGTTTCCTGATGATCGATAACATCGGAAGCTAATGTTGATAATGCTTCTAGTGTTTCAGACTTACCAGCACCAGAGTCTCCCATGAACATTAAGCCCTTCTTAGTTCCATCCTTAAGATAGATATTGACCATAGCACCATGGATTGGTAACCATCCCTTCTTCATCATCGCAAGGTTATGCAATGTAAGAACTGATTTCTTTGTATAACCAAAGTAATCGATTTCTGGAGCAGCAGAGTTCTTTCCTACCCAAATATCATTCTTATCATCATGCCAGAATGTTGTATCCGCTTTTCCATCTGGATTACCAAATAACATGATAGCATCTGGTTTCTGTGATACTGTTTGTTCTTTACTTGCTAACTCAAACAAGTTTGCCATGGATACACAAGAAGAAATGTAATTTCTATGGAAATAACAATAGATCAACATTGTTCCTACCATTGCAGGATAACAAATCCATTCATCATCTCCAGGAATAAAATCTTCCATTGGATCATTTGGAGCATCAGAGAATTTATTTGTTCTCTTATTATGTTTAGGATGAAGGATCAAAGGTGTTCTTAAACTGATTTTCGAAACAAATGGAATACCATTTAATTTTTCATATCCTTCAGGTAATTCAGGTTCATAATAACTTAATAACATAGCTGAATTTGTACCAGCTTGAATTTCACGATAAACTCTATTTTCACCTTGGATTCTTTCTTGTAAATTTCTATAGAGTTCACGAATACGTTGATTTACTTTCGCATCTGCAGCTAAGAATGACTGATCAGAGAAACCAGCTTCATTAATCGTATAGAGTACAGAGTATCTCTGTAGACTTCTCCAGTAAGAATATCCTTGTTCTATGATATCTTCAAAGACAGCTGGGAACTGGATATAATCATCATTGATTTCAGATGGGGCTTCAACTAATAATGCTGTTAAAACAAACTTGATTTCTTTTTTTACACGAGCGTGATCTTTTAAACCATCTTTCGTTAGATACTTGTAAAGATCATGATGATTCTTTTCTAAGTGAACAATAAAATGATCCAAAAAAGCATCAAAAACATCTGTACCAATAATACCGTGTTTACTTGTAACATACTGCTTTGAGTAATTCAGGATGACAGTGTCATCATGGAAATAAAATGATTCTTTCATACGCCCTCCATTAACATTCCTTGACTATCTTATCAGTTATAGAAAACTAATCAAGCAAAATTATCATTTTATAATCGCTTACATTTTAAAATATAAGAAAACCAAGAATGAAAACTTTTCATTCTTGGCTGTTTTCGATACAAGTACAACTGTTTCTCTGACGTAATACTTCAAAAGCTAATACAGCACTTGCTCCTGCTGCATTTAATGCCATATGAAAATCATTTGCGTATGGAATATAGATATTTTGATCAATCTGTTCCAATACAGCTTTCGATAACCCTCTCATCTCTCCACCGATTGCAATAAGGATATCGCTTGTATAATCGGCTTCATAACAAGTAATGGCGTTATTTCGCATAGCAGCGTAACATTTGATGCCCTTTTTCTTTACTTCATTTAGTAAAGATGGAATATCATCACTTGTTACGACATTAAGATATTCACTTGCACCAGCAGAAGACTTCATGATCGTACTTTCTACATGTGTCCAATCTCTATCACGAATGATAAGCCCTGTACATCCTGCACTATATAGAGTACGCATTACATATCCTAAATTAAAAGGATCTTCAACACCTTCTAAAACACACAAGAAAGTATGATCTGTATAACATTCATTAATGGATTGATATTTTCTACCTTCACACTCAGCTATTAAACCACCATGTGTCTTACCAGAAGCTAGTGCATCGATTTCTTCCCTACTACATTTTTGAATGGGAATATCGTTATCCTCTGCACGATGTAAGATCCATGAAGTATCCTTATCATGTTTCTTTTCATCTACATAGATACGATTCACTTTTCTTTTCTTGCCAAGAATAGCAGCTTTAACGCTAACATTACCTTCTATGATCATCTTGCTCTCCTAATGATGTCTTGTACATTTACTTCAAAAGGAATCTGAACGGTTACACGTGTCATTGGTTGATTAGCTACTTCTAGAATTTCACCTTTACTGTTCTTGATTTCATGGACTACAAAACTTTGTACATTCTTTCTAGGTGCTAAAACTTCTAAAGTTTCATCTTTAAAGAATTTATTTCTTGTTTCAATGACTACTTCATTTCCATTTACTTCTACTACAGTTCCTAAGAAATCATGATTAACATCAGCATTGCTTGTTTCGTGATAGATCAAAGATTCATCTCCAGCATTTCCAGCATAGAAACCTGTACAAGTTTCTCTATTTTCACCATAAAGGATCTGTTTTTTATGATAATCTAGACGATCTTTAGATAATGGTGCTTTTGTATCATAGATTTCATCAATCAAATGTCTATATCCAGAAACGATAGTCGCAACATAATACTCAGTCTTCATTCTACCTTCTATCTTTAATGAAGAAACACCAGCATTCATTAAGTCATAAATATAGTCAGCTGTAAAAAGATCTTTAGAACCCATTGTAAATAATTGTTCAGTACTGAAATCTTTATCTCCATCAAATAAGTGGTATGCCCATCTACAAGATTGTGCACAGCCTCCTCTATTTGCATCTCTTAATGTCATTCTATTACTTAATGTACATCTACCAGAATAATTGACACACATGCCACCATGAATAAATGCTTCTGTTTCTACAGGACACTTTTCAGTAATTGCATAAATATCATCCATACAACATTCTCTAGCTAAAACTGCTCTATCGATGCCAAATTCTTCGTGCATGAATTTCGCTGTTTCTACATTTGTGATAGACATTTGTGTAGAACAATGCACTTCTAATTTAGGAGCTACTTTTCTAGCTAATTTCATGATTGCTGGAGAGGCAACGATAATAGCAGTAACTCCAAACGCTTCCAACTTCTTCAAGTATTCTTCCAACCCTTCAAAGTCTTCATTATGTGGAATGATATTACAAGTTACATGGATCCTTGAACCATATTCTTTCGCAAACTCACAAGCTTCCTTGATATCTTCTAAAGAGAAATTAGAAGCACGTGAGCGCAATGAAAAGAACTGTCCACCAAGATATACCGCATCAGCGCCATATTTGATAGCAGTCTTAGCTCTTTTTAAATCTCCTGCAGGAGCTAATAGCTCTGGTTTATTAAATCGATTACTTAACTGTCTTTTGTCCATAATAACCATCCGATAAATGTAAATCTTGATATTTTTGTTTGTATTGATCAATGAAAGCTGAAGCATCTTTCTCATCTAAGATCATTCGATAAATTTCTATAGTGTCTACAATCGCATCATCTTTCATAAATGTTGTATCAATTTCAAAATACTTCACTCCAGCATCCATAAATGCATGCATTTCTTCAAAAGATTCTTGTACATAATCTGTATAGATCATCATACTATATGCATTTTCATATGCGGGCATATGATCTTCCCTTTGTTTTTCTTTTAGTGCTAATGTTCTAGAAGAAACATCAAATGTTTGATCAGTTACATGCATATAAGCACTTAATAGTTTTCTTTTAGAAACAGACATCAATGTTGAACCGTGAATAATGACTGTTGTATCTTTTGTATCTCTAGCAATTTCAATAACTTCATCTTTTGTGAGCAAACAAGGAATCACAACAGAACGTAATCCTTCATGGATCCAAAATAAAGCATCACTACTACAAGTCATCAACGTTTCAGGGCGATAGATCAAATGACTCTCTAATTCCTTTTGCTTTGCGTATCTTAGTAGACCAGGATCCGCAAACATCAGTCCATCTACACCTGACAATAGAATTCTTTCCATTGTTTTCTGTGCTTCATAGATATCTGCTTCACTATATAAGCGGTTCATCAAAACAGTAATACTTAAATGATTCTGATGACACTTCTCTGTAATTTCTTTAATATCCTCTTCTTTCAACTCATGTAAAGCAGAAAATGTATTGTTCTCTAAGGCAACAATAACTTCATTTACACCTTTTTCAATATAAGTTTCTAATAAATCTTTTCTTTCTAATGTTGTACTTAATATTTTCATCTTGAATATTCTATCATGAAATGATAATCTTTTTGCGATAGATGGCGTTAAGTGCTGTAACAGATGGGTCTATTACAGACGAAAAGCAACAAGCTTGCGGTCATCCACTCATATACCCATGACGAGAAATCAACATCTTCAACTTTCTCGAAATGGAGAGAAAGGAAGGTGTTTTTATTTATGTTATCCAAAGAATATTGGAAATCTTCTGCTAACAAGTTAAAAGATGTACGTATGTTAGCATTTATCGCTTTGATGATTGCGTTAAAGATCGTCATAGGTTTTATTCGTATTCCTGTTGGAGAAAATCTTAGAATTTCTTTAACATACATCATAGTCGCAATTGAAGGTATGGTCGTTGGCCCAGTTGCGGGGATGACTTCTGCGTTTATTACAGATAATTTAAGTTTTATCTTATTTCCTGATGGTGCTTACTTTCCCGGTTACACTTTAACAGCAATGTTAGGATCTCTATTCTATTCTATTTTCTTGTATCAAAAGAAAGTTACATGGCCAAGGATCATTCTATCCAAGATCATGAACAACTACTTGGTAAACGTATTATTAGGTTCTTTATGGAGTTCTATGTTGTATGGAAAAGCATATCTTGTTTACGCAACAACAAGCTTGATCAAAAATACGATATTATTACCTATAGAAGTCATCCTACTCATGGTAGTAATCAAATTCATTTATCCATTCCTAAAAAGAAAAAATCTTGTGAATAACTCACAAGTTCTTAATTAATTAACTTAAAAAAGTTGTATGCGGCTACATACAACTTTTCTTATTTCTTAAATACTTTTGTTTTATCTAATACATTTACTAGGATATATCCTAATATGACTGCAATCACTTCACCTAGTGCAACCCAAGCACCATTGATTACTGTTCCTAACAAGAAATTATTAGGCATATACAAGTAACCTAATTCAGCCCCTACAAAGAAGAAATTCCAAATAACTGGCATCAACATCGCTAATACTGGATATTTACCAATCTTCTTGTCCTTTAGCTTCCATGTACAATATGCCGCAAAGAATGTAGCTGCAGTACCTACGATGGCATCAATATAACCTGTAGGATTTACTCCTGTCATGGCACCAATCAAGTTACTTAAGAAGCAGCCTAATGTTACACCATAGATACTTGGTGAGTATACAAGTGGTAGCATCGTTAATGCTTCTGAAATTCTTACTTGTAGATTTCCATAAGAAATAGGTGCGAGCGCGAGTGTTAAGACAGTATAAACTGCCGCAATCATCGCAATCTGAACGAGTTTTTTTGTGTTCATTAATAAATCATCTCCTTATTTTAGTTAACGAGAGGTAGCCGCTACTCTCGGTTGTCAAAAAAACAACAATATCTATTTTACAAATTTCCCACTCTTTTTCAACATAAAAATGCTCATACGAGCATTCATTCCAATACATCTTTTGCAGTCTTAGAAATCAAATCAAACATTTCTATGACTTCTTTAGACTTATCTTCACCTAATTCATCACAAATACGATCAACGATATTCAATACATCTTCATGTTGTTTTCGATATACTTCTATCATTTCTTCATTTAATACAATAAAGATCTGTCTTCTATCTTCTTCATTTCTAACACGATGAATGAGATTCTTATTTTCCATATTTGTTAATGTACGATTCATCTGTGATTTTTGTATTCCGATCCATTCACATAGTTGTGATGCGATAACATTTGTATTTCTATTTAGATAGAGATATCTACATATCATTGCTTCATTAAATGGTAATGAACATGTTATCTTGTCATTATTGATAACAGTAGTCATTTTTACCCAAGACGATAGTACTTTTTCATTAATTTCTTTCTTCATACGTTTTCTCTTATTTAAGTTATTTTATCATATGTTCTAAAAAAGACAGATTTTCATCTGCCCTTACTGTAATCCTTTTTCTGTAATGTAATGATCAAACAAGTAATGACCTACGCCACCATCTTCGCAATCATATTCTGTAATAGCATTGGCACATTTCTTAGTTCCATCGGATCCATCCTTCAAACAAACGCCCCATCCAGCATCTTCTAACATCGTATTGTCATTTTCATTATCTCCAAATGCAATGACATTCTTCATATCGATGTTATTCCATTCAGCATACTTCTTTAATCCATTTCCTTTATCAATACCTGAATGCATGATTTCAACAGTACCAGGGAATGTTCCTACGATCTGATAGCCTTCTGTAAACTTCTTTGTGAAATAATCACGTACTTCTTGTTCATATTGTGGTTCACAACGGAATAAGAATTTAAATGTTGGTTTTTCGCAAACTCTTTCAATATCACCAGTACAATCTACAAAGTTGAAACCATGTCTTCTTTCAGCTGCTAGTAATTCCCCTTGAATATTGATTGCGTTATGGTTTTCATTACCTTCACAGTTTACTGAAATCTTATACTTATCAATCAATGGTTCCATATAATGAAGGATATCTGACATTTCTTTTGTACTTAACATATCTGTTTCCCAGTATTTATCATCATTCAAATGATCTAATACCATTCCACCATTCATGCCAACAACAAAGTCAAATTCAAAGGATAAACCCCAATTCATACCCATTTTCTTTAATGGCTCATTGATTTCTCTACCTGTTCCTAAACCAATCTTTACACCATTTCGATGTAAGATTTCAAAAGCATCTTTCGTCACTTGAGGAAGCGATTGTCCTTTTGCGGTCAACGTCATATCAATGTCTGCCGCTACGATTTTAATTTCATCTATCATTTCATTCACCTTCAATTTCTTATTGTAATTATTTTACTAAAAATAATTCGGAATATTTTTTCTTTTTACTAGATATTTTATCGCTATTTCTAATCCATCCTCATCTATATCATTCGTTATAAAATCTGCGATGTCTTTTAGCTCGTTTGTTGCATTTCCCATTGCCACTTTATGTCCACATGCTTGAAACATAGAAATATCATTATCTGCATCCCCTACACATCCTGCATCTTCTTTATCGATTTGATAGTAATTCAGAATATCTTGTATCCCCTGTTTCTTTCCGCATCTTTCATTGAAACAATCCACAGCGTATTTATTCCATCTAACACATACTGTTGATTTCAACTTATCTTGAATATTCTTAAATAATTCTTCCTTCACCCAAGGAATAAACATGTAGATATCATTTTCTAAGATTCTTTCTATTGGTTGAATTGGATCTTGTTTTGAATGAATCTTATTGAGACTTTTTTCTACATAGTCATAATGTAGATTCATATACATTTCATTTGCCTCTAAAAATTGAATTGGAAATGGAGATTGTTTTACAGAAGCATATAAGAATTCAATATCCTGTTTATCAATTGGATATCCACTGATAACAGTTCCATCATCCAAATAATTTAGAGCACCATTCATAGTGATCCAACCATCAACATGTAAGTCATCTAATGGTAATTTCTGTAATTCTAATTGATGTCTACCTGTACATCCAAATACTAAGATTCCTTGTTTTTTTGCTTCAATGATTGAATGAAGTGCGGAAGAAGGAATTGAATTCGTTTTATGTGACAAAACGGTTCCATCAATATCTAAAAATATTATCTTCATAAAAATATTATAATCCCAAAAATTTTATATTACTTCATCTTTACTTTAGATTTATTTGAGCTACCATTGAAAAGAGGTATTTTATTATGGAATTTAAGCAGTTAGACAACAAACTCATTTATCGTAATATGGGCGAAACACTACAAATCGAGCCTTGGAACAAAGATTCCTTTCGTATTCGAGCAACTCGTTACCCTTCTTTTTCCAATCAAGATTGGGCATTAACAGAGGAAACAACTTCTTGTACTACAAATATTCAAATTAGTGATACAGAAGCATCTATTCAAAATGGAAAAATCAAAGCAACTGTTAACTTTATGGGTGTTATTTCTTTCTATAAAGAAAACAAATTAGTATTAAGAGAATATTTTAGAAATTATGATGGAACGATTTCTAAGGAAAGTAGATGTTTGAAATACATCAATAGAGATTATCACGGTTTAAAAGGTGGAGATTTTAGAGTTATACAAACTTTTGAGAGCAATGATGATGAAAAATTATTTGGATTTGGACAATACCAACAATCACATACAAACTTAAAAGGTTGTGTATTAGATCTTGAACAAAGAAACTCTCAAGTATCTGTTCCTTTTGGTATTTCTTCATTAGGATATGGTTTCTTATGGAATAATCCTGCTATTGGTAAAGTTTCTTTTGGAATGAATAAGACAGAGTGGATTGCTGAAGCAACAAAAGAAATTGATTATTGGATCACTGTTGGAGATACTCCAAAACAATTGATTGAAAACTATACTTCTGTAACAGGACGAGCACCTGACTATCCTGATGACCTATTAGGTCTATGGCAATGTAAGCTTCGTTATCGTACGCAAGAAGAAGTATTAAAAGTAGCTCATGAATGTAAAGATAGAAATGTACCTATTGATATGATCGTTATTGATTTCTTCCATTGGACGTACCAAGGAGATTGGAAGTTTGATCCTAAGTATTGGCCTGATCCTAAAGGAATGATCGATGAATTACATTCTATGGGCATCAAAGTCGTTGTATCTGTTTGGCCTTCTGTTGATAAGAGAAGTGAGAACTTTGTTCCAATGTGGGATAAAGGTATGTTGATTCGTACAGAACGTGGTGTAGCACAAACATATGAATATCAAGGTGATTGTGTTGAAATCGATGCTACAAATCCTGAAACAAGAGATTATGTTTGGAATGTATGTAAGAAGAATTACTTTGATCTAGGTATTGATGGATTCTGGTTAGATAATGGTGAGCCTGACTTTACAGTATATGATTTTGATAATATGCGTTATTACATTGGACCAGCATTAGAAACTTCAAATATTTGGCCTCAATACTATTCAAGGATTTTCTATGAGAATCAAAAGAAACTAGGCAAGAAAGATATCGTTTCTTTATTACGATCTTGTTGGGCTGGTACTCAAAAGTATGGAAATGTTGTATGGAGTGGTGATGTTCCAAGTACATTTGAATCTTTACGAGATCAACTACAGTGTGGAATCAATATGGGTATTGCTGGTATCCCTTGGTGGACTAGTGATATTGGTGGATTTATGACAGATGATTGGAAAGATCCGTCTTTCCAGCAATTATTAGTGCGTTGGTATGAATTTGCTACATTTACAGCTGTTCTAAGAATGCATGGTGATAGAGGTCCAAACGATGATATCAAACCATTAGATGATAGAGATTGGGGTGGAGGATATCTTTATACAGGTCATGATAATGAATTATGGTCCTATGGTGAAGAAAATGAAAAGATCTTTAGAAAATACCTAAAGATTCGTCATGAATTAAAACCATATCTTCAAAAGTTATTTAAAGAAGCAAGTACAAATGGTTCTCCAATTCTTAGAAGTATGTTCTATGAATATCCAAATGATGAAAAATGTTGGAATATCTATGATCAATATATGTTTGGTGACGAATATTTAGTTGCACCAATTCTATATGAAGATCAATTTGATAGAGATGTTTATCTACCAGAAGGAACATGGATCGATACAAGAAATCAAAAACAATATGAAGGTAAGCAAGTCATTCATGTTGAAGCTCCAATTGATTCTATTCCAGTATTCAAAAAAGCATAGTAAAAACCGTATCTTCCTTGAAGATACGGTTTTTCTTTTAGATATTCAATAAATCAGAATAAACAGCTAATGCACCATCAGTTTCATGAGCAAGTACCTTCTTAGCAAGTACTTTACCTAACTGAACACCTTCCTGGTCAAAGCTATTAACATTCCATGCAAAACCTTGGAACATTACCTTATTTTCAAAATGAGCAAGTAATGAACCTAAGCTCTTTGGTGTTAATTGATCACCAATGATGATGGATGATGGTCTACCACCATCAAACTTCTTGTTGAGGTTTTCATCATCTTTACCACATGCGAAAGCAACGATTTGAGCTGCAACGTTAGCACATAGCTTCTGTTGAGAAGTAGAACCTTCGATTACTACATCCGTTCCAATCTGAGAGTTTCTATAACCAATGAATTGGAGTGGAATGATTGTCTTTCCTTGGTGTAATAATTGATAGAATGAATGTTGTCCATTTGTACCAGGTTCACCAAAGATGATTGGTCCTGTAGGATAATCAACTGGTTCACCAAATCTGTTTACAGACTTACCATTAGATTCCATATCTAACTGTTGTAAATGAGCTGGGAAACGAGATAATGCTTGAGAATATGGAAGTACAGCAGTATTCTCATAACCAAGTACGTTTCTTTCATATACACCAATAAGTGCATCTAACATAGCAGCATTCTTCATGACATCTTTTTCCGTTGCGAGCTTATCAGCTGCTGCAGCACCATCTAAGAAGTCAGCAAATACTTCTGGACCAAATGCAAGAGATAATACAGCACAACCTACTGCAGATGAAGATGAATAACGTCCACCGATGTAGTTGTCCATATAGAATGCATCTAAGTACCCTTCATTCTTAGCAAGTGGAGATGTTTCAGATGTTACAGCTACCATATGGTTAGCAGGATCTAAACCAGCCTTAACTAATGCATCCTTAACAAATGCTTCATTTGTTAAAGTTTCTAATGTTGTACCTGACTTAGATACTAATACGAATAAAGAATGTGCTACATCAATGCCATTCAATACAGCTGCTGCATCATCTGGGTCTACGTTAGAAATGAACTTAGCTTCCATCTTTAATGTATCGTTCTTTCTAGCCCAGTTTTCTAAAGCAATATAGATAGCTCTAGGTCCTAGATCAGATCCGCCAATACCAATCTGTACAACTGTAGTAAACTTTTCACCTGCTGCATTTGTAACTTCACCATTGTGAACTTTCTTAGCAAATTCAGCAATTCTTGTTTGTTGTTTTACATAGAATTCTCTCTTATTTACGCCATCAGCCATAACATCATTGCCTAACTGGCCTCTGCATAATTGGTGTAATACAAGTCTCTTTTCACCTGTATTAACCATTTCACCATTATAGAGAGCTTCAAACTTCTCACTTAATTGAGCTTCTTCAGCTAACTTTTTAATTGCTGCGAGAACTTTGTCATCTACTGCTTTAGCAGCGTAATTATAAGTAAGACCTTCCGCCATATCTACAGAATAGTTCTTAACTCTTTCTGCACCATTGCTTCCACTCATTACTTCTTTTAGGTTTACTTTTTCGCAAGCTACTAATTCTTTATAAGAATTGAGCTCATCGAGGTTCTTCCAATCTACCATCTAATGTTTTCCTCCTGAATTAACCACTACAATTTTAGTATTTTCATCTACTTTTTCCAAGTAGTATTTATGATTCCTTCTGAATAAAGAACGCACTACATGCTGGAATCGTATTACCATCAATGCTATTTCCATTGTAAGAATAGATAATATCACCTGTTAGATCGATATCTGTTTGAACATTTTCATTCTTAGGATTGATGACTACTAATATCTTTTCATCTTCGCTTTGTCTTTCATAGATCAAAGGATATCCTTCATAACTCAATAATTTAAATTCAGAATAATTTCCTAAAGCTTTATGTTCTTTACGAATTTCTATCAAATCACTAACTTCATGTAATAAAGAATTCTCATCTTGCAATTCAACTTCCACATTGATGTCTTTCATCAATTCTTCATCTTGTTTGATATATAACTTATCTTTTTTCGCAGAAGAGAATCCAGCATTTGTACTTGTATCCCACTGCATTGGACTTCTAGAACC
>CAVCCE010000010.1:0-15114 GCA_963600555.1 Duodenibacillus sp. | reverse complement strand
ATATAAAGCATACATATCACTAATTGTAATAGTATGTTTGTCATTTAATGGATCAATACCAATCAAGTTGACTGGATGTCCATCTTCTGTATTTACCTTAACTTCCTGTACAGCTGCACCAATTAACCATACAGATACATTTCCACTCTTTGTAGCTTCAGCAACGATAGCTTCCTTTGTGGAATTCTTGATCTTTTCTACAGAATAATCTGGTAAATATCTAGGAATCAAATATTCGCCATCTTCGTCACATAAATCAGCATCATCTTCAGTAACTCTACCAATTACATAGAGTCTAGAACCTAAATCTAATACTGCATTTACGTTAGAGTTAGTAACCTTAACTTCCTGTGCAACGATTCCTGTATAGATCTTAACAGTATCAAATTCTTTAGCAATAGCTTTAGCATCTTCTAAAGTGATAACTGTTCCTTCTTCAAATTCTGTTCTTTCTGTTTCACCATCAAGATCATCAGCAAGAACTCTACCAACCAATGCATGGTATCCTTCTGTAGATACTTCAACTACTGTTGGATGAGAGAACTTATGAACAAATGGTAATGCCTTTAACGCAATTCCCTTATTGATTTCATCTCTCAATTCATTTCTAAGTCCCTTATCAATGAATGTACCCTTCTTAACAAGTGTCTTACCATCAGCACCAACAAGATCTTCAGCCATTGTATGATTTAACATACGATCTAAGATATTCAACTTGTTGCGAACCTTATAACGACCTGCCTTTGTCAAATCATATCTTCTATAATCGAAGAACTTTGCATCCATCAAATTCAAAGCACCTTCAACTGTTGCGATTTCATCTGCTCTTTGGTTTTCATAAACAGTTAATAACGCATCATTTGTTGTGTCTGTTTTATCAGCATTCAATGTATTCTTTACTTCTTCATAGTTTCCAAAAACAGAAGTATATAAAAGCATATAGTCATTTTGGAACTTACGTTCTTCTTCTGGTACAACAACATCACTATGTACTTCCATGTTCATAGCTTTGAGGAATTTTTCCATCTTTGTTGTATCGAATGCATCTTCCCCTCTTTCTTCATTCAAGCTCATACCAATAGCCTTGAATAAAATTGTGGAAAGAATCTTTCTACGTCTATCAATTGATACGTTTAGAATTCTACCTAATGCAGCTTTCTTATCATCAGACATGAATTCTAACCATGTGCCTCTTGAAGGGATGAGTTCACAAGTATATGTATCTCTACCACTTCTCTCATCAGAGACAATATCAAAGTACGCACCTGGAGATCTTACGATCTGAGATACGATTACTCTTTCAGCACCATTAATAATAAATGTTCCTGTAGGAGTCATTAAAGGGAAATCACCTAAGAATACTTCTTCCCACTTTGTAATAACTTCGTGAGTTTCTGTATCCTCAACTTCAAGTTCCATTTTCGCTCTTAAAGGAGCACAGTAGTTCGTTTCTCTGTACTTGCATTCGTTAATTGAATATTTTGGTTCACCAAATTCATAATCAAGGAACTTCAAGCGGATATCTTTACTATAGTTAGAAATAGGATAGATATCATTAAATACTTCCCTGATGCCGTCCTTTAGAAACCAATCAAAAGAATCTGTCTGAATACCAACTAGATCTGGCATTGGTAGTCCAGATGAAATCTTTGAATAATCTCTACGTACAGCTTTGTTACCGTAATGCACGTCATGGTATGTTTTTGCTTTTTCCATATAACCATCCTTTCGTAGCACCGCTAAACGCCGAAAAAGGGCATAAATCCCCTACCCATATATTCGACTTTTTTACAATTTACAATATTAGCATAGTTCCATCAACCCGTCAATTTTTTACTTCTCAAAATCCAATAACCTTTGTCACGGGAAACAATTTCACAATTCGAGAAGATTTCTTCAAATTTCTTAACAGCACTTTCTGCACCTTGTTTCTTTCTGATGACCGCAATCAATTCGCCATTTTCATTTAAATGTTCATAAGCATCTTCAAACATCTTGTAAATAACTTTCTTACCAGCACGAATTGGCGGATTAGTAATCACGTAGTCAAAAGTATCTTTTATAGACTCAAAGCCATCTGATACAAATGCCGTTAATTCACAGCCATTCTGTTGACTGTTGATTCCTGTCAATTCAACAGCTCTAGGATTTACGTCAACAGATACAACAGAACAGGAAGGATTTAGTTTCTTCAATATCACACCTATCGTTCCATATCCACAACCCATATCTAAAATAGAGCCATGTACTCCTATCTTTTGAACAGCATCCAATAAAACTTCCGAGCCATAATCGACCCCAGTTTTAGAGAAAACTCCATTATCTGTAATAAAAGTAAACATTACGCCCGAAAACCGGAAAGAATGTTCCTTCCGGTTTTGTTCTAGATTTCTGTTGTCGGTAAAATAGTGTGCCGTATAACTAAATCCTTTCTATTGGGGCGAAAAGCCGAATCAAATTCGGCCTTTCAATTAATTCGTTTTTGTTCAGTTAATTACTTAACTTCAACAGCAGCGCCTGCTTCTTCAAGCTTCTTCTTGATTTCTTCAGCTTCTTCAGGAGCAATATCCTTCTTAATTTCAGCTGGAACACCATCAACAAGCTTCTTAGCATCAACAAGTCCAAGACCTGTGATTTCTCTAACAGCCTTGATAACTGCAACCTTAGTAGCACCTACATCCTTTAATGTAACTGTTACTGTGCTTGGTTCGTTAGAAGCAGCAGCATCACCTGCAGCAGCTACAGCAACTGGAGCAGCAGCGGATACGCCATACTTTTCTTCGATAGCCTTTACTAATTCATTTAATTCAAGAATTGTTGCTTCATCTAAATAAGCAAGAATTTCATCCTGTGTTAACTTTGCCATTTTAATTTTCCTCCTTAGGCAGCTGCCTCTGTAGCAGCATCTTCTTTAGTTTCTTCAGCAACTGGAGCTTCTTCAGCAGCAGGTGCTTCTTCAGCTACAGGAGCAGTAGCTCCATCAGCTGGCTTTGCTTCAGCAACAGCATTTACTGCACGAGCAAATGATGTAACAGGAGCGTTCAATACAGATAACAACATACTGAGCATGCCTTCTCTGTTTGGCAGAGCAGATAGTTCCTTGATTGTTTCAGTATCAACAACCTTACCTTCTACGATGCCTGCCTTAAGTACAAGTGCTTCGTGTTCTTTAGCAAACTTAGCCATAACACGAGCAGCTGCAGTTTCATCTTGACCGAATGCTAATGCATTTGGACCAGTTAAAGATTCTTTCAAATCACCGTAACCTGCATTGTCTGCAGCGATAGAAGCGAGAGTATTCTTATAAACCTTCATTTCTACGCCTTCAGCTCTTAATGCACGTCTGAGTTCTGTAACTTCAGCTACGCTGAGTCCACGATACTCTGCGACAACAGTGGATCCAGAATTCTTGAACTTGTCTTCGATTTCAGAAACAACAGTCTTCTTACCTTCTAAAACAGTCTGATTCATTCAATCACCTTTCTTTTCTAGTTATCGCCTACACATAAATAAACCCTCGCGGAATTCACGAGGGTAAAAGTCTCATATAATTAACTTTCATTCACCTCGGTAACATGATTAAGCTTCCGCCGTTACTGTCTATGGTATTTGATAACGCGTGATTATGTTATCACATATCATAAATCTGTCAAGTACTTTTTTCACCCTATATATAATAGGAAACAATTTCATTTTCGAAATAACAGTTGTAGAATTATCTCATGAGAAAAATAACTGAAGGCTATATGCCGTATTTAAATCACAAAACATATTACCGAATTGTTGATGGAGGAGAGAGAACACCTATTGTATTAATTCATGGTGGTCCTGGTTCTACCCATAACTATATGGAACTACTAGACTCTATTGCAGATACTGGTAGAAAAGTCATTTCTTATGATCAAATCGGGTGTGGGAATAGTTACCTCGATGGTCATCCTGAACTATGGACTGCTGATACATGGATCAATGAATTAATTTCATTAAGGAAATATCTAGGATTAAATGAAGTCATTCTATTAGGACAATCTTGGGGCGGAATGTTGATCATACAATATATGATTGATAGAAAACCCGAAGGTGTTAAAGGTATCGTTCTTTCTTCTACATTGCCTTCTGCATCTTTATGGGAACATGAACAACACCGTCTGATTTCTTTCATGTCAAAAGAAGATCAAGAAGCTATTCATTTTGCTGAAAAGAATAATGTTTGGGATAGGCCTGAATATATTCACGCGAATGAAGTGTTTATGAAACTACATTGTTCTGATATTAAAGATACAAACCCAGAGTGTTTAACAAGGAAAAAGAAAAGTGGTTCTGAAAGCTATCTCTATGGATGGGGACCAAATGAGTACAACCCTACAGGATCACTAAAGGATTTCGAGTATATTGATGAATTATATCAAATTACTATTCCAACATTGATTATGTCAGGAACTAATGATCTATGTACTCCACTCATCGCAAAAACGATGTTTGATAACATTCCAATGGCACAATGGGAATTATTTGATGGAGCTAGGCATATGTGCTTTGCTGAAGATAATGATCATTATTGTGAAGTATTATCTAGATTTGTAAGACAGATAGATTGAAAGCTATCTGTTTTTTTATCATCAAAATAATCTTCTAAATCTAAAATTTTAGGGTCATAATAAATTCCTATCTGAATTGGTTCTATTCCCGCAATATGTATTTTCTTACGATCATATACTAAGCTTTGATAAGCATCCAACAAAATTATTGAAGTTTCTTCCGCAACTAAATTATTTCCATTTTTATAACTCGAATTTATATCGATGATTAAATTTCCATTTTTCACTAAATTATCTCTTATTTTATCCAATTCACTTATAAAACCTTCTTCTAATATCGCAATCTTCTCTTTTTTTATATCTTCGATAGCAATTGTGTCCTTTCCAGCAAATTTTTGATTAACTTTTACCGCCAAACAAATTTCACTATTTAATATTGGAAAGAATTTTAAATCAGATATTTTTTCACATCTTGGGAAAATAAAACCATCTGCACCTGTTTTCAACATATCTAAAACTTCATCCAATAAATTCATTCTTCCTGTAAAAGGAAAAATCGCAACTTTTTTATTTTTTTCTTTAAAAATGTTTGATATTTGTGCTGTAATGTCCCAAAAAGGGTTAACAATCTTAATAACTCTATCAGTTTCTCTTTCCTCATTTTTAATCTTCTCAAGTTTTTTATCACAATATTCAACAATAAGCTTTGATTCATCATAGACTTTTTTACCTGACTCTGTTAATTCAACGCCTTTATATGTTCTATTAAAAAGCTTTAACTCTAATTGATTTTCTAAATTTGATATTTCTTTCTGAAGTCCAGTAGAAGAAATATAATTCTTTTCTGCCGCTTTTCGAATGCTTCCTAATTCTGCAACATCAATAAATTTCTTTAAAATTGGATTATACAGCATAGTGACAACCTCCAGTTGTCACTATGATAACTTTTTTATATTTTATAATCAATATATATTTTCTTATAATATGAATATCTCGAGATACAATAAAAAATTCATGAATAATTATTCTGAAGGAAAGGAATTTACAATGTCTAGATTCGAAAAAGCATTAGGCAAAGTTAGAGTTTGCGCAGACAGATGTACAACTAGAGGCCAGCGTGCTTAACAACCTTGATGACAACTTATAGTTGTCATCTTTTTATAAAAAGGAGAAAATATGCTAAATAAAAAAGAATTAATCATCAAATCATATAATAATGGTTATTTACTTTACAATCCATACACGGATGTAATTGTATATTCGGATACATTAAGCCCTTCTTTAGAAACTGTTGAATATTACAAAAATATTGGATTACTGTTTGATAAATCAGTTGATCCATCTGCCATTGCACGTTTCATAATCAATAGTTGTAAATCTACTAATACATTGCAACTTACCGAAGCCTTCTCATATAGTTGTAATTTAAAATGTGTTTATTGCATTCAACAAAATATCAAAGAAAAGCCTGTATTGATGTCTCCGAGAAAAAGAATAGATGAATGGAAGCAACTAATGAATTTACATAATACAAGCAAATTAAATGTATGTCTATTTGGTGGAGAACCTTTTTTTAATATCCGTTACCTTTCAGAAGTTTTAGAGCTTGCCAATAAAGAAATAGGTGATATTGCATATACAGCTATCACAAATGCCACTTTAATCGATCATCGTGTTATAGATTTAATAAATACTTATTCAATCCAAAAGTTACAAATAACTCTTGATGGTCTTGAAGATACTCATAATAAAAGAAGAGTTAACAATAATATTAATTGTTTTAGAGACATCATAAACAATATTCATAAAATTCTTCAAGAAACTTCATGTGCCATTATATTAAATTCTGTTATTGATACTGAGAATTTTGATGAAATCAATCAAATGACAGATTACATGATTGATAATTTTTCTGAATATATTCTTTCCGAAAAACCACGAATCATTTTCAATTACGGTATGGAATGTCACCCATTTGGTAAATCCTCGTATACAGAAAAACATATTCCGGAATTAAAAAAATACAATCTTAAATTCCTTGAACTACTAAAAAAGCAAATTCTAAAAGGCGTAGCCACAACAGAAATCATGCCAACACCCATTTGTATCGCAAAAGACCCTAATGATGTACTAATAGCACCAAACGGTGATATCTATAAATGCATCTCTGGTTTAGATGTGCCAGAATTTAAAATAGCTTCTTATGACGATTTATTTAATAAGCCATTTCAGTATTTTGAAAAGGTGATTTCTTTTTCATATAGAAATTATCCTTCTTGTAATACTTGCAAATATTTTTCTCTTTGCGATGGTGGATGTTACTATCAAGCTGCACTTGATGGCGTTCAACAAAATTGTCAAAAATCTCTATTTGATGCACAAATGGACATTCTTATAGAACTGCGTTATATTACTGAAGAAATAGAAAGTGGGGTATTTAGAATTCATGACTACAATAATACAAACAGATAATATTTCAAAATCTTTTGGTGATAAAGTTGTATCAGATCACATCACAATGTCATTTGATACAGGGTACATTCACTTATTAAACGGAAAAAACGGTTGTGGTAAAAGTACATATTTAAAGATGTTATATGGTTTGATGCTTCCAGATTCTGGTACTGTTTTATATAAAGGAAAAGATATCGAAAAGTGTAGAAATGAATACCTCAAAAATATTGGTATCGTCACTGCAGATGACCGTTCTTTATACCATAAGTTAACTGCGTATGAGAATCTTTATTATATTGGTAGAATCTTTCATATCTCTAAAAATGAACTAGATACGAAAATCAAAACATTATTAGATAAACTAGAAATCAAAAATGATAAAACTCTTGTAGAAGATTTCTCTACAGGTATGAAAAAGAAAGTCATGGTCGCACGTGCTTTTCTAAATGACCCAGAAATTATTTATGCGGATGAAATCATGAATGGACTGGATAAAGAAACTTGTGCAATCGTAGAAGAGATGTTCCAAGAATATGTAAAGCAAGGTAAAACGATATTCTTAGTTTCTCATACTGGAATCACAAATAAAGATCATGTTCGTAACTATTTAGTTGAAGGAGGTCATATTCAATATGTGGAATCATTTGATGAGATTATTGAAGACTGATTCAAGATATAAATGGTTATTGATCAATATGGTATTTGGAACATTCTTTATAATTGCTCCATATATCTATATGGTTAGTGAAGAACAACAGGTATTAACTTTAAAAGGTATGTTATGTTGGTATGGGTTGAATCAGTCATTCTTCACAATCGGAGCTTTTGTTACAGAAGAAAGATTAGATGGTACTTTTACAAATCTATTTCTATATCCTATTCAATTTCAACAATACTTTCTTGCGAAAGCATTACAAATGATCATTGAAACATATGTAATATCTTTATTACAGTTATTCTTCTTTTCTTTAATAGGTATTCATATTCCAGATTTATTTAGATTTTTATTTATTTTATTCATCAATGAAATCGTCGTAGCGAATATGGGCATCCTATTTCTCTGTTTATCTATGCGCTTAAAGAAATTAGGATCTTTAAATTCATTGGTACAACAAATCATAGGTTTCTTTTCTGGATATTCTTACGATATCAAAAAATATCCTAGAGTTCTTCAATTTGTATCCTATGTTATTCCTTTGACATATACGATTGCTTTTGCGAGAAGTGATATCTTCTCAATGGAACTATATTGGTTATTACTTCCTTTAGGAATTTCATTCCTGTTCGCATTGATTGGTTATTCTAGAGTAAATCACGATATTCAAATTCTTCGCAAGAATGGAGATACAGACCAATGGTAAAAGCTATTACGTTATTAACAATGGAATTAAAAGAAAAGTTCCGTTATAAAATCGAGTTGTTCTCAGCTAGTACAGATGCATTATTGCTAGTATTTCCAGCAATCGCCATCTTATTATTTGGTGATTTTCAAATATCAGGTATTTCTAGTAAAACAGAATATATCCAATATATGTTATTTTCTTTGATCCTCTGGCAATTCATTGAGAATATGTGGTCAGCAGTATTTGAAATCAGAAGAAAACTAAGAGAAGGAAATTTCGAATATATGATGTGTATGCCATTAAAAGGAATTCATTATATATTTGGATGGGCAGTTAGTGGAATCGTATCTATGGTATTAGAAATGATTCCTATGATCATTCTATTTATTATCTTCGCATTTAATACAATGTCATTGTATTCTTTACTCAATATTTTAGTGATTGTCATTGTCATGGCATTTGGAACATATGGGTTTGCGGAGATGTTGATGGGATTAGCTATTTATTTCAGAGAAGCAGACCAAATCGTTTCTCTTACCGCAAATATCGCTCCATTCTTAGCCGGGTTGTATTTTCCAGTCATTCAACTGCCAATCGTATTTCGTTATCTATCAATGTTATTTCCATTTACTTGGGGACTGGATCTAGTAAGAAATATTCTATTTCACAGTTCGATGTTATTATCTATGCAGAATGAATGGATCGTATTTGTAATCATCAATGCTCTTTATGCCTTATTAGGTTCAAAAGTTTATGACCATATGATCCATAAAGCAAGAATGAATGGATTATCTAAATTCTAAAGGGAAAGCAAATATTCGCTTTCCCTTCTTTTCTTATTCAATGATTTCAAAATCATGAGGATAGTGATTTAAAACCTCATGTCCATTTTCAGTAACTAAGATCAAATCTTCAATTCTACATCCCATTGTTTTCTTATTGTAGATACCTGGTTCAATAGAGAAGATATTACCTACTTGTGTTAAATCAGTAAATGCTTGTGATACATCGCCATATTCGTGATCTTCAATACCAATAAAATGACCTAAACGATGTGTGAAGTCAGGACCATAACCACCTTCTGTAATAACATCCCTAGCCCTTGCGTCAATATCACATAACCTTACACCTGGTTTTACATATGCTTCTGCATCTTCATTAGCCTTACGAACTAGATCATATACTCTCTTTTGTTCTTCATTAGGTGTTCCTTTGTAGAAGAATGTTCTTGTCATATCCGAACAATATTCATGATACTTACATCCAACATCAAATAGTACTACTTCACCTTCATGAAGAATTGTCTCATCAGGCATATGGTGTGGATCTGCAGCATTTACACCGAAGGCAACAATTGGTGTAAATGAATAATCTTCAGCACCTAAGTTCTTATAGATATCCAACATCTTTTCAGCAACTTCCACTTCCTTCATACCTGCTTTAGGTAGTTTCTTAAATTCAGCCATCGCAAGATCATTGATATGACTACTTTCTCTCATTAATTCAATTTCAACTTCATCTTTGATAGCTCTTGTATGATCTACAGCTATTGAACCATTTACATAATTACTAGCTATATTACCTTCCATTAGTGGCAATAAAAATTTAGCCGGCAATAATTTATCAACACCTAATACAGAATTAGGATCTACATCACCTTTCAATAAATCCGCAATAGGATCAGTATCTTTGATCATCTTTTTTGTTACGCCTAGTTCTTCATCAAAACGAAATAATTCATTTAAATAAAGAATTGGTTTTTGTCCTTTTCGAATCAATAAACCAAGAAATCTTTCACCAGCATGGATCCATCTACCTGTTAAGTAGAAAATTGCGAAAGGATCTGTAATCAGCATTTGATCTGTGTCTAATTTTTCTAATACACGATTCATTCTCATTTCATTCAACATAGTTTATCACCTCTAACTAATACAACCATTATAGTCATTTATCTAAAAAAGAAAATGAAAAGACCATCAAAATGACAGTCTTTTCAAAATGGGAGAAAAATTTATGAAATTTGTTTATCAGATATCTCTATCTGATGGTTATATAGTATTGGAATAATGTGATTTTATTATGTTTTCGATGTGAAATTTGGATGAAAAAAGAGAAGCATCTGCTTCTCTTCATTGATTATTCAACTGTAACGTTGATACCAGGACCCATTGTTGTGGATACTGTAATCTTCTTAACGTAAGCACCCTTAACTGAGTTTGGCTTAACTCTCATGATCTGATCTTGAAGAGCCTTGAAGTTTTCAGCTAATGCTTCTTCTGTGAATGAACATTTACCGATCATAACATTAACGTTTCCGTCCTTGTCAACACGGTATTCAACTTTACCCTTCTTGATTTCATCAATAGCTTGAGCTACGTTCATTGTAACTGTGCCTGTCTTAGGGTTTGGCATTAATCCCTTAGGACCTAATACTCTACCTAACTTACCTAATTGACCCATCATGTCTGGTGTAGCTACGATGATATCGAAGTCAAACCAACCACCTTGGATCTTTTCGAGCATATCTGCACCACCAACGAAATCAGCGCCTGCATTCTTTGCTTCTTCTTCCTTAGCACCCTGTGTGATAACAAGAACTCTCTGGCTCTTACCTGTACCATTAGGAAGTACCATAGCACCACGGATGTTCTGGTCTGCCTGTCTTGGGTCTACATTTAAGAAGAATGAAACTTCTACTGAAGAATCAAACTTTGTGGAAGAAATCTTCTTAGCTAAAGCGACTGCTTCCTTGTAATCATATGATTTGCTGCGATCTACTTGTGAAAGAGCAGCTGCGTACTTCTTACCTGCCATGCTTATTCTCCCTCCACTTCGATGCCCATGTTACGAGCTGTACCAGCAATGATCTTCATTGCTGCTTCTACATCATTTGCATTTAAGTCTGGCATCTTGTACTCAGCGATTTCTTGTAACTGAGCCTTTGTTACTTTACCAGCCTTAACAGAGTTAGGTGTTCCTGAACCTTTTTGGATTCCTGCAGCCTTCTTTAATAGAACTGCTGCTGGTGTTGTCTTAAGAACGAAGTCGAAAGACTTGTCTTCATAAGCTGTGATGATAACTGGAACGATATCACCATGTCTGTCCTTAGTCTGATCATTGAATGCTGTACAGAACTGAGGCATGTTGATTCCTGCTGCAGCTAGAGCTGGACCTGGTTTAGCGCCACCAGCTGGGAACTGAAGCTTAGAAATTTTTGTAATTTTCTTTGCCATGTGGTTTTCCTCCTTTTTAGAAAATCCGCATGCAGTGGTAAACGGAAGTTTTCTTCTCCCTCCCACGCATACATAAAAGATGCACTAACGTGCCTAACTATAGTACTTCCTATCAATATTCATGTCAAGAAAAAAGTTGCCTATTTCTAAGCAACTTTCAACATTATTCCACAACCTTTTCGATATCGTTATAGCTAATATCTGTAGCAGGTGTTTCTCTACCAAACAAGTTGATTAAAATATCAGCTGTTTGTGTTTGATCATTCATTGTAGATACTGTACCTTCCATATTTTGGAATGGACCAGTTAAGATCTTAACTGTATCACCTACTGCGAAATCTACAATAACTTTCTTATCAGATTGACCCATTCTTCTTAGAATAGATTCCATTTCATCTGGTGAAACAGGGAATGGTTTTGCACCACCACCTGAAGATCCAATAAATCCTGTAACTCCTGGTGTATTTCTTACAACATACCAAGCTTCATCAGTCATCTTCATTTCAACGAAAACATAACCAGGGAATAGATTATGCATCTTTTCTACTTTCTTGTTTCCTTTGATTTCAATTTCAGGTTCTTCTGCGACAATGATTCTAAATAAGCAATCTTGAATACCCATTGTTTCAACACGCTTTTCAAGATTTTCTTTTACTCTATTTTCATGTCCAGAATATGTATTAACAACATACCAACGTTTGTTGTTTTCATCATCTAATAAACTCATATCCATTTCTGACATAATTTACGCTCCAATTCCGATTAACTTTAGCAAGAATGTAACTCCGAATTCACAGAGCACAAAGAATACCGCAAAGAATGCTGTGAATAAGATAACTTCACCAGAATTCTGGAAAATGCCAGGATTATTCTGTCCTTCGCTCTTCCAATGTGGCCATCTAACTCTCTTTGCTTCCTTACGAATACCACTAAATGAGAACCAATGATCCTTCTTGACCTTTGCTTTTTTCTCTTTTACTTTCTTTTCTTTAACTTTTTTATCTTTAACCTTTTTCGTTTCTTCAGCCATAGAAATCTCCTACTTTGTTTCTTTATGGAGCGTTACTTTTCCACAATGTGGGCAATACTTTCTAAGCTCCAATCGTTTGCCATTGTTCTTCTTTGATCTGTGTGTTGTATAATTTCTACATAAGCAAACTTCACAGGCCAATATAGCTTTATCATCTTTTGCCATTACGAAAAACTCCTTCAAATGCTTTAATACTCTAACACAACAAACCCTAAAAAACAAACGCTTTTATGCACTATATTGATTTTTGCATGCATTTCGAATTACTTTTTTTACTTTTTGAAGTTTTCCATCATATTTTTTATAGTTCATGTTTAACAATTCACTGCCTTCTTTATAAGATAAATCATCTATCCATGTATCCATGATTCTTCTTTCCGAAACGCTCATAGCAGATATCACATCATCAACTTTATTTTTACATTCATTAAAAGCTAATTTATACTCTGGCATAGATAAATAATCTTTTGTTGAAAGATTTAGATAACATTCATCAGTATATATTGATTCTTCATCCAACGAATACACTCTTTCTCTTGGCGTTCCTTTTCCACGAATCGTTCTTGAGATAAAGTTAATGATTTTTGATTCAACGATTCTCTTAGAAAATGTAATAAATGATGTTTCTTTATCTTCACGATATGTATCGATTGCCTCATACAAACCTAACACAGCTTCTTGATAAAGATCTTCAAAGTACATACGATTTTCTCCTTGATTCAATATTACTTTTTCTTCTGTCCAATAATACAAATATTTTTTCATTTCTTGTTGTATCAAATCAGATGCATAAAGACTTCCAGAATGATACAAATACAACAACTCATATACATTATAATTTTTCATATTGTTGTCCTCCCTATACATCATTACACATTTCCACTCAAAAAAGGTTTCATATTTTAGTCCGATTTTCGAACAAAAAAGTAGGTTTTCTATGTGGAAAACCTACACTTATAAACACTCAATTGTGGATAACTTATAGTGGATTTCTTGCGTTAAAGATTCCGTACATCAATACCCCTGCAGATACAGAAGCATTCAATGATTCGATCTTCCCAACCATAGGAATCTTAACAACATAATCACACTTTTCACGAATTAATCTAGAAATACCTTTTCCTTCATTACCGATGACAAGAACACAATTGAAATCATAATTTAATTGTCTATAATCTTGTCCATTCATATCTGTTCCTACTACCCACCATCCATTCTTCTGCAACGTTTCAATAGCACGAGAAAGATTTGTTACGGCAGCACATTTCACAGTATCAATAGCTCCAGCGGATACTTTAGCGACCGTAGGTGTCAAGCCTACCGCATGTGTCTTTTTAATGATAACGCCTGTAGCGCCTACCGCATCTGCACTTCTTAAGATAGCTCCTAAGTTATGTGGATCTTCTAATTCATCTAGAAGAATCAACAATCCTTTTTGACCATCTTTTACTTCCATGATTTCTTCTAATGTATATGTCTTATAATCATTCACCACAGCACATACACCTTGATGTCTATCTGTACCTGTTAATTTAGACATATTCTTCTTATCTGTTCTTTTAATACGAACATGATTTCTTTGTGCGAAAGATTCTAACTCATTATCATTTACCGCAAGAATCAATTCTTTTACTTCTTTGTGTTCTAAGAATAATTGTCTTACAGGATTCTTTCCATATATATACATATCTTCTACCCTTTCAACGCAATCACTTTTTGAAACAGTTCATTAATACGATCTTGTTTTCCTTCTAAATGAAGTGCACCTAAGATTGCTTCAAATCCCGTTGAGATCCTATAGATCTGAACATCTGTATTTTTAGGTACTGCACCATCATTTGCATTTCTCCCTCTGTGGAAAACTTCTTCCTCTTCTTCTGTAAAGAATTGTTCTTCGTGAAGACTTGTATAAAAGGTTGCTTGAGCTTTCGCACTCACAAAAGAAATGCTTTCCTTTTGAAGTTTCTTCCCTTTTCCTTCACCTTTTTCCACAAGATATTCTCTGACTAAAAGTGACCATACCGCATCGCCAAGAAACGCTAGTGTTCTTCCTGAACATGTATTTACATTCATTAGATCAAACCTTTCTCACTCAATGCATTACGATACTTATCAGCTTCTTCCCAATTCTTTTCTGCTTTCGCGCTATTCCATTGGTTGAATAATTCTTTATCTTCAGCCTTGAGTTCAACTTTATCCACAACGATTCCTAAGATATCCAACATCTTAACAACAGAATTACGAATCTTTCCAACAGCATTCCAATCTGGTTCTTTTGTTCTTAGTCCTTGATTGATCTTCTTAACAGTATCAAAGATAACAGTATATGCATTTGGCGTATTTAGATCATCATCCAATTGATCTAAGAATGTACGATAACTTTCTTCATCATATTCATTCGTTAATTCAATTCCAGCAATTTGTGATTTGATATCTACTTGTTTAATTGGATTTAAAACTTTATCTAACTCTTTACGTGCAGTTTCAACAGTTTCTTCTGAGAAGTTTAATTCTTT
>CAVCCE010000009.1:0-15663 GCA_963600555.1 Duodenibacillus sp. | reverse complement strand
CTTCTTTATCAGATAAGGAAGATGTCGGTTCATCAAAGATAATTACCTTTGCGTTATGTGAAACAGCTTTGGCAATCTCAACACATTGCATCTGTCCAATAGAAAGTGTTCCAAGTAATGCATTTGGATCAAAATCCAATCCCAATTGTCCTAACCATTTTTTTGTTTCTTCATTCATTGTCTTATGATCAATGACCTGAAGAGGTCCATATTTGTGTACCGGGAATCTTCCAAGATACATATTCTCGGCAATAGACCTTGCAGGGACAGGCTGTAATTCCTGATGTACCATCGCAATACCTTTATCCATTGCATCATCAGGATCTTTAATTTCTACTTTTTCTCCATCAATGTATATTTCCCCCTGATCCATGTGATAGATACCGAATAAACATTTCATTAATGTAGATTTACCTGCACCATTTTCACCCATTAATGCGAGTACTGATCCAGGTCGTAGAGACAGCTGCACGTTATCAAGTGCCTTAACGCCAGGGAACGACTTGGATACACCCTTGAGTTCAAGTTTGTATTCCGCCATTTTATCCTCCGTAATTCTTTATCACAATTGTGATATAAAACTTAATTCTTTTAAAAAATTGAAGAGTACGGGTACTGATACGAGTACCCGTACTCTGTAAGTATCAAACCTTAATTAATCTAATCCAAGATCTGACTTAATGTCAGCAATATTGTCTGTTGTTACCTTGACATAATCCTTAGTATACTTATGTTCTACTGTCTTACCATCAATGTAATCAATAGCGGCATCTGCTGCAGCATGTGACTGCGCAATATGGTCATTCAATACTGTACCTGTCAATTCGCCAGCTTCTACTTTATCTAATGCATCAGCTAATGCGTCTACACCTACAAGATAAATATCTTTACCAACTGTCTTACCAGCAGCTTCTAATGCTTCAAGAGCACCTAATGCCATAGAGTCATTGTTACAGAATACTACTTCTGCATCTGGATACTTAGAAATTGCGTTCTGAACCTTTTCTTGAGCTTGAGCCTGATCCCAGTTAGCAACTTCATCGTCAAGTAATTCAACCTTCATACCAGCATCTGTTAATGCCTTAACTGAATATTCTGTTCTGTATTGAGCGTCAACGTTTTCTGGGTCACCTTCGATCATGATGTAAGAAACCTTACCATCACCATTGATATCACCCTTTGTTTCTGTTTCAAGAATGAGTTCACCTTGATATGTACCAGACTGTCTAGCATCAGCACCTACATAAGTAACCTTTAGGTCTTCGCTTTCCCATCTAGCTTGTTCATCTTCATCAGGTTCACGGTTGATATAAACTAATGGAATATCAGCTGCTGTAACCTTATCAGTAATTGTTGCAGCTGAAGATGAGTTAACTGGGTTAACGATCATTACATCAACACCCTGAGTGATAAAGTTTTCAATCTGTGCTGTTTGAGTAGCTTGGTCGTTAGCACCATCTGTAATTGTGATGTTGTCTTTTGAGAATCCCTTGCTAACAAGATAATCTTCAAGTTCATTTCTAAACAATGTCATGAAGTTATCATTGAACTGATAGATAGCTACGCCTACCTTCTTATCAGCGTAAGCACCATCACCAGAAGTGGAAGATCCGTCTGTAGATGTTGCAGCGGATGAGCTAGAACATGCACCTAATCCAAGTGCCATTGTACTAGCAAGTAAAATTTTAGAAAACTTGTTCATGGAAAATTATTCCCTCCTATTAGTGTATGTGAGGTGTTTTCTGTTCCTCACTTGATACTAGTATTTTAAGAAAACGCTTACAAGAAGGAAATAGAAAAATTTTTGATGAATCTATAAATATTTTATGTGATGAAAATGTGAAATTTTCTATAAATTTCTATCTAATTTACACATAATCTGTATAAACTCCATGGTATACTTAACACATAAAAAAATAGAAAGGTTAAAAATAATAATGGATATCCAATTTAGAGGTCATACAAAATCCGGGAATCCAAAAACAAATATTTCGTACGCAGTATTTAAAGATGATAAAAAACATTCCATATTTGTCGGTTATACAAAAATCATATACGAAAAAATGGGTGTTCATCCAAATGATACAATTACGTTTATTGGTGCAATGGATCCTGATAGTAAAACCTATATTTCACAACAAACGCTTCAAAATTATGCATTCTCACATTTCTCTTATACAGATAAGAAAACATTATTTATTCCTGATACTGTATTCGCAAAATCCAGAGGGATACAATATGAATACGATATATGCAGTCGCGAAAAGCATATCGTTACAAAAGAAACCGTTGACCACTATCATAAAGCTCTTGAGTGTTTTGAAAAAGCCAATAAGAATTTCAAACATTCCTATGATGAAGTTATATTCGCTACAAACATGCGCATCTGTGTAGATCAATTCACAAAATCTTTAGTTCTCTTCTATAACGCTAATGATAAATACCAAAAATATATCACACTTCAAAAGATTCCATCTGACACACTATATAACCGTATTTCTTTTTTAACAAATTGTTCATATATCACAAATTCTCAAAACAGTTTATTCCATGATATTCGTATCAATTGTAATAACGCAACACACGGCGAAGAAGTACATATATCTGAATCTATGGCAAAGACATGGTTAAAAAGGATTTCAACAACTTTAAAATTATATGAAGATGATATGGTCATTGAACAACAAACAAATCATAAGTATTTTATACTCATAGGTCTCATTCTTATCATTGTTCTTTATATCATTCTAAAATATACGATCCTAGCACATTAGTGCTAGGACCTTTTTTTAATGTTTCATTCTTTGATTAACTACAAGCCACAATACAACTATAGACAACAAAAATACTGTAATACAATTTATTACATCATATGTATCTGATGTATCTACACTTTGTATCTTTTTATCTTCTACTTCTATTACATATGGCTGAATAAAATCATAGTTTTCTTCTAAAACTACATCATATCTTGTTTCATTTAGCTCATACCCTTTTGGTGCCTTAGTTTCTTTCACATAATAGTTATTACTATATGCAACATTAAAAGTAACAATGCCATTCTCATCTGTTTTACCAATACATTCTTGATCAGAAGTATCTTTCACCACTGATCCATCTTTGTCATACAAAGTAAATTCAGCATCCTTTAATGCTTTCTTATCAGATGAATCCTTCTTAATGACTTTTACTTGAAAGTTCTTTTTTAAATCTAAAGCTTGTATGATTTGATGATTTTCTTTAGTTCCAGTAACACAGAAAGGTCTATCTTCCATCGTTTCATATCCGAATGGTGCTTCTACTTCTCTTAATATATACCAATAAGTTGTATCTTCATCACTTCCCTTTACATATTCAGAAATATCTTCTACTTCTCCATTTGTCGTATAGGAATACAATTCTTCACTCGGAACGATTGAACCATCTTCTTGTTGAGTTGCCTTGAAGATTTGTAACTTAGCTCCTACAACAGGATCTCCATTTTGATCCACCTTATCCACAAATACACCAACTCTTTCATCAACCATTGTTATCGTAATACATTCTTCATTACTGATCTTTGGAACAACAAATGTTAATGATGTTGCTTGAAATACACCTTCAACGATTTCTTCTTCAGTCAATTCATATTGATGTTCAGTCTTTAGAACTTGATCAAGAACAAATGGTTTCTCACTTGTGATGCCATCATTATCCAACGGAATCTCTATTTGATCTGTCATATCAAATAATTTCAATTTCACACCACTGACAATATTTCCATCTTCATCTACTTTCTTGATTTGATATTTAATAGGTGTATCCTTCATTTCTACAGTTTGCACACTTCCATCATTATTCACTGTAAAAGTTATATCTTCATGATAGAAATATCCATCTGGTGCCCCTTCCTCCGATAAAGTATATTCTCCAGCAGGTAATCCCTCAATCTTATAAGGTTTTGTAGAAGATACCCATGTAAGATCCACATCATTTCCTGTTAGATGTAATGTAGCACCCTCTAGCTCTTCACTTCCTGTGATCTTCTTTTTGGAAATATCTGTTTTCGTAACATCATTTTGGATAATACAATGATTCGTTTTCTCACCATTGATCATAATAGAAATATCAGATTCACTAACTGGACCATCAATTTCTTCTCCAATTCCTAAAGGAAGCGTTGTTTGTGTATCAATGTAATGATCAAACTTCGTCTGTTCAATCGTAACATCCCATTGTCTTTCTTCTTTCACAAATCCTTCTGGTACTGTTGTTTCCTTCAAGTAATATTCACCTAACGGCAGATCATAAATAGAGATATTTCCTTCTTTATCTGGATAGATTTCCGTCAATTGTTCATAAGAAGTATTTCCATCATTTGACAACACCTTCGCAACCTCATCTTTTTTTGTGATGATAGAACCATCATCTGGAGAATAAATATCATTCTTTGCATACAACGTAAAACCAAATTGTGTTAGATCATCTTTGATCAAAGATATATCCGCATCATAATGAAGGATTTCTTTTGTGAATGAAACCTCTCCAGTTAAACGTTTATTTTCGAATTCTACTTCAATTACATTTTGTTTATTTTCATTTACACGAGTAATTGATTCAGAATGAATCGTAAACTTCATTGGTTCAGATGTCATAAATCCATCGCTTGTGATTACTTCTTCCAATTGATATTCACCTGGTAATAATTCAACTGGCAAACAAGTACAACTATCTAGATTATTTTCTTTGTTGTTAGACACTCCATAAAACACTCCTTCTTCTAAAGAATCATTTGAGATTGCTTGTGTCAATGAAGCCGTCATAAATACATCAAAACTTGTTTGATTTGTATTTTCTCCAATTGTTTGTACAACATATCCATTCACTAGTCTAGTAGATAAAGAAGTATCTATCGTTGTTTTATTTGAGACATCATTTCCATCATTATCTTTCAACATATGGATCTTAAATGCAGAAGAAGAAAACGTTACTCTTTGTTTTGTATCTGCATCTTTTTTAAACAACTTTAACACATATCCCTTTGTATTATTTGTTGCATGAAATACGATCGTATCTTGATGTTCTTGTTCAATTGTGAATTCTTGAATATCTTCAATCACTTTCAATTCAGAAGTAGCTGAAACTTGTGCTATGTAATAATCACCATACGCTAACTTTGTACTCTTTGCGTTTCCATTGATATCTGTTGTTATCAGATCATATTCCATTGGTGTATAACCTGTCACTGAATGTTTACTCTCATCTGTACCACTCCAACTACTTGCCTTGTTATAAGCATCTATCACAGTTTCTCTTGTTACTTCACCACCATTAGAACTATCTAATACATATTTCTTCAATACGATTGCGAAAGTTGCTCCAGATTCAGGCTTTGTAAAGGAGGACGTATTAGTAGAATTTTGTGTTTTTAATATTTGAACATCTCCTTCATAAACCTTATCGATTACTTCAAGTACTTTGTGTTCTTTATTTTCAGTAATTGAAAAATCAATCGTATATGCTTTTTGTGTATTGGAATCAATATTAGAATATCCTTTTGGGCCCTTCGTTTCTATCAATCTGTAATTTCCATAAGAAAGATATGTTTCGTTTGGTGTCGTGTAATAACCAGATTCATCTAAGATGATATGTTCAATTGGAGAGATTTCGGAAGGTAGATATTCACTACCATCTCCTAGTCCATCACCATCATGGTCGATCATCATGGACACTAAATTACTTGAACCATCTCCTAGATAATACAAATCAAATTCTGCATTCGCAAATGTCGCTGTACCTTGTGATCGTACACCTTGCGTTACATCTGTTAATAGATCTTTATCTTTCTTCTGTAGTTCATAACTTCCACGAATAACCGTTTCTTCTTTTTCATAAGAACCACTACTCAATTGATTTCCAGCATGCATATTGATCGTACCATTGTCATTTTCAATACGCACCATCATTGACTCGTTCGAACTTACTCGTACATCACCTTCTAAGAATCCTCCTTCTAAAGTATAGTCACTCGCAGCTTTTGTTTCCTTAATAAGCAATGTTCCAATTGGCAATACAGGTTTCCCATCATGGTTACGAATGTAATCCCCACTCACTAGATGTGCATCATCCATTCTCGCTACATAAGAATTCCCTTCTGTAGTTGTTTTCATGACCCATGATGTATATGGAGCTCTTCCTTCAATAGAATCTAACGTATCATAGTATTCTATTGTAAATTCAGCATCACCCATTGGTGCTGCGTTCTTTTTACCTTCTTTATCAACCTTAAAGATTTCAATTAGTTGATCACAATACATTGGAGAATCCGTAAATTCTGTTGAACCAGAGCCATCTTTCAATAATACTGTATGGATAGAAGCATCTGATAAAACATAGTTAGTTGGTGCAGATATTTCCTTGATATACAATGTTTGAACATCACTACTTACACTCGCACTACCACTTGCTTGACCATTGGAATCTGTAGTCAATGTATCAATTCTACTATTTTCATCACAATCGCTTGAAGTATATACTCCAAACGTTGCTGAGGCTAAAGAGTATTGAGATGTATTGGATACAAAAGGATCCATAGACTTCTTTATCACAGAATAATTGACAGTCTTATTTAGATTCAAACGATATACCCCTGAGATTCCATAAGAACCTGTTGTAGATGTAGCTGCTGTTTTATATGTTACATATTTTGAAAAGCCCTTATAGTTTCCTACTGCACCATTTCCATTCGAGCCAAAGTCAAAGGTTTCATTGTTACCACAATACACATTCATATGTCCCTTTTCACCCATTTGACCATATACAACGATATCTCCTGGCAACAATACAGAAGAATCAACTGCATTTTCTGCCACCTTTGTCATATTCGTAAAATGTGTAGCTAATTCATATGGATAAACATTATTCAAATAATTTCTACAATCCCCAAAGAATTGATATGGATCTCCACCAGCGTTTCGGATTGCCTTTGATACAATAGCTAATGTACCTGAAGTACAATCTAATCCAATGTTATACAATTCATCACTACTATCACTTGTAAGTATCTGATCAAAATATTTACCACCATCATATGAGTAATGATATGTTGTGTTCACATGTTCTCCAATGATTTGATTAATAGCACTACGTACATCGATTCCTTCCGCATGAACAACAAATACTTGAGATGGAACTGTAATCAACATTGTTAATACTAAAATAAGCTTAGAAAGAATAGTATAGATTTTCTTCATACCTTCGCTCCCACATGATTCTTATTCAAGATTTGTAAAACAATATTCTTATAAGATTTATCTAATTCTTTCTTATCAT
Organism: Duodenibacillus sp.; assembly: GCA_963600555.1. GTDB lineage: Bacteria > Bacillota_I > Bacilli_A > Erysipelotrichales > Erysipelotrichaceae > Bulleidia. The sequence goes on along the minus strand of CAVCCE010000009.1, from coordinate 8,352 downwards.
CAAAAGAATAGTTTTGAATCATCTCATTTTTAATTATCTTAGAAATACGACTCCCATAATATTTCTCAAGTCCCTGGAATACTTCATCTACATGTCGAATATGAGATTCTAGAAATCGATATTTCTTTAATGGATCAACTCTTACTTGATCATTAAAATGCAAATTACTCGTATTCATTTTCACAAATCTTCTTTCTAGTTCTTTCATCACCTCCTTCTCATACAGATATCTTCTGCATTCTTCTTCAAATTTTTTGAATTTCACTTCGTTATTTTTCATTTCATTCACCACCTTCACTAATCCTATTCACAGATTTTTTTAAAATTCCCTAAACAGAATTAAAAAAACCCGAATTTTTTTCGGGTTTTTGATGAATTTCTATGAAAATATTTTCAAATTAAAGAGTTTCCCCAGTTAACATTTCATATGCTTCTAGGTACTTAGCAATTGTCTTATCGATAACTTCTTGAGGAAGATCATATCCACAATTTGGATTTGCTTTGAGCCAATCTCTGACAAATTGCTTATCAAATGAAGGCTGTGAATGACCTGCTTCATATCCTTCTAATGGCCAGAATCTTGATGAATCAGGTGTTAACATTTCATCACCTAATACGATTTCGCCATCTTCATTGATACCAAATTCAAACTTCGTATCCGCAATGATGATACCTTTTGTTAAAGCATAATCAGCACACTTATTATAAAGATTGATCGTATAATCCCTGATTTTTTCAGCATATTCTTGACCATGTGTTGGGAAAGCTTTTTCTAAAACTTCAACGCATTGATCAAAAGAAATATTTTCATCATGATCTCCAATCTCAGCTTTTGTACTTGGTGTGAAGATAGCTTGTGGAAGTTTTTCACTTTCTTTCAATCCTGCAGGAAGTTCAACTCCACATACCTTACCTGTTTCTTGATAGCTAGCCCATCCAGAACCAGTGATATATCCACGAACAATGCACTCAATTGGAATCATATTCAATTTCTTGCATAACATTGAATTACCAGTAAATTCAGGTTTTCTGAAATATTCTGGCATATCATTGACATCTGTAGAAATCATGTGATTAGGCATGATATCCTTTGTGTAATTGAACCAGAACTTAGACATCTGTGTTAAAACAGTTCCCTTTTTTGTAATCTGATTCTTAAGAATGACATCGAAAGCAGAAATACGATCTGTTGCGACCATGATGAGCGCATCATCTACATCATAAATTTCACGTACTTTACCTTCTTTAATTGGTGCATATTCTTTCATTAGTCTACATCCTCCATTTATTAGACAGTTTCAAGTATACGCTCTTCAAATGAAGAATGAAATAATTTTTTAATATACAGAAGAATCAGAACTACTTGGAAGAGAAGTCTCAGTAGAACGTTCACCAAGTTCTACTGATATCTTCTTTTCTTCTCCATCTCTTTCAACGGTAACTTCTACTGTATCACCAACATCTTTTGTTCCAATATAAGTAACAATGTCGTTATATGTACTATATTCATTTCCATCAATAGCTGTGATCTTATCACCAATCTTGATACCAGCACTTTCAGCGTTAGAATCTGTAGAGAAACCTGCTACATAGACACCATCATCTTTTTCTGTAACCTTAACACCTAATGCAGCTTTATTTGTATTCTGTTTTTGTGTAGAACCTGAGCTACTACTTCCAGAATCAGAATCACTACTAGAACCATTATCTGAATATCCATAAGGAATAGATGGTAAAGAATTACCACTATAATCATATTCACTAGTAGTTGTTTGTGTTTCTTGGCGGTCTACATAGTTAGCTAAAAGCCCACCTCCAAATCCACATAAACCAGCAAACAAGAAAACAAACGCATACTTTCCAACTGTTTTCCATGGAAATGGTTTTCTTGGTTTTTCTACATAGATTACTTTAGGTCCTTGATTATTGACTGGTGGAACCGTATTAGAACCATTATTTGTTGGTGGAACTTGTTCCTTTTCTTTTGGTTGACTGTTATCAACTGGTGTTGTCTCTTCAGCCTTATTTTCTTCAATTGGAGCATCTACTACAGTTGTTTCTTCAACCTGCTCATTTGTATCTTTTACTTCTTCATTCATACTAAGCACCTTCCTTTTTACCCTATAAGAGTATACATCGAATGTGATAAACATCTGAACTTTAAAAGAACTTATTTAGAAATCTATGATAAAGTAGATATATGAAAAAGTATGATTCAATATTATTTGATTTAGATGGCACACTAACTGATTCAGGATCAGGGATTACAAATTGTGCTGCATATGCCATGGATACGTTAGGCATCGATTACTCTGGAAAAGATCTTTCAGTATTTGTAGGTCCACCTCTAAGAAAGACATTTCTTGAATTTAATGTCCCAGAGGAACTTGTTGAGCAAGCAATTGAGATCTATCGTTCTCGTTATACAACGATTGGCAAATTTGAGAATATTCCATACAAAGGAATTGAAGATGTACTGGTTCAATTGAATTCTATGGGCTACAAATTATATATAGCAACTAGTAAACCAGAACCTGTCTCAAAAGAAATCATAGAACATTTTGGTCTCACTAAATATTTCACAGAAATCGCAGGTGCTTCTTTAGATGCTTCTAGAGAAAGTAAAAGTGCAGTCATTGATTATTTACTAAAAAAACATCATATCGATCAAGCAATCATGATTGGTGATACTGAATATGATGTCATAGGTTCAAAACAGCATAACATTCCTTGTATTGGTGTATCTTGGGGATATGGTTCTATTTCTAGTATGAAAGAAGCTGGTGCCATTCGTATCGTAGATACAATGGATGAATTACTTTCTTTCTTCAAGATATAGATTCATAGAATGATAAATATTTTCTTTGGTGATCAAGACAACTTCTTCACCTTTTTTGTAGTTCAAAGTAATTCCACCAAATGTATCTTCTTGAAAGATTGGTTGTAATAGATCTTTTAAAGTTAAAACATATGCTTTCTTTCCATTACATGAATCAAATCTTTTCTTCGATGTATATACATGAAAATAAAAACGATCATCTGTTTCAACTTGGATATGACATGGATCAATAGAACCATCATCCATCTTTTCACCATCAATAATGATTTCGCTATCTTCAATGATCGTCTTAACGATTTCACTCATCATTTTTCTTTCATTTTCTTCACTTTGTTCTTTTAAATATTCATCAGCATAGTATTCAAGATTCATCATATATTTTTTCTCAAACTTAAATTATTCTATCAGAATTAATCAGTATTTGTTATAATAGTTCACTGTATCAACTATTTTAGGAGGAATTATTATGAGTATACGCATTATTACGGAATCATCGTCTGATATCACACAAGAATTAGCTAGCAGTTTAGATATACAAGTATTACCAATACACTTACATATTGGTGAAGAAGATTATATTGATGGTATCAATTTAACAAAAAATCGTTTTTATGAATTAATGATTGAAGAAGATGTTCTCCCAAAAACATCACAAATAACACCATACGAATATGAACAAGCAATTAAAGCCGATGAAGATTGTCTTATTATTACAATTGCATCAGAATTAAGTGGTTGTTATAGAAATGCTTGTTTTGCTACAGAAGGGATGAAGAATGTTCGTATCATCGATTCAAGAAGTGCATGTCTAGGACAATATGTTTTAGTAATGAGAGCCGTTCAATTGCGTGATCAAGGAAAATCACTCGATGAAATCACTAACACATTAGAAAAAGAAAAGAATAATATTCGAATCATTGCTTTAATGAACACCTTGGAATACCTCAAGAAAGGTGGACGCATTTCAAGCGTAGCATATGCTGCAGGAGCATTATTAGGAATCAAACCTGTCATTTCTATCGAAAATGGTCAAATCGTAGTACTTGGAAAAGCTAGAGGTAGCAAGAGTGGAAATAATATGTTAATGACACAAGTCGAAAAGAATGGTGGTATCAATTTCGATTATCCTATCGCTTTAGGATATTCTGGAATGTCTCAAACAAAACTAGATAAATACATTAAAGATTCTTCTAGTTTATATGAAGGAAAAACAGACAATTTACCTATTGTACAAATTGGTCCAACAATTGGAACATATGCTGGAGAAGATGCTGTAGCTTTTGCTTGGTTCGCTAATGAATAAAGGAGATACCTTTTAGGTATCTCCCTATTTTTCATCTTTTTTCAAATATTCAATCTTGTTTAAAATATTTTCTTTCGTAGCGTTTTTTACATATGGATTATCTAGGATATTTGGAAGAATATCTAAAATTCCTTTTTTATAATATTCTCTTTCTGCATTATATCCAATTTCTAGATTTGTTGTAGTTTCAACATATAACTTATAAAACACAAAGTTATCTAATTCATCTTTGCATTGTCCAGCTACTGTTTGATCTAATTTACGTTCTTTGATATCTTCTAATGCTTTTTCTATCACAAACTTTAGATCACGGATCCTATCAGGACTTAATCTTTTTACGATCGTACCATTCATATTTGTGTAATATCCATATAGTGGAATGTGAATCTTACAGAATTTATTAGCTAATAATGTACAGATCAATGTGTAATGATTATCTTCAAAATAACAATTTTCTATAAATCGAATATGATTATCTTTTAAGAACTTTGTTTTATAAAGTTTACTCCAAACAGTAAGATTTAAATCATTTGTTAAACCTACAATAACTTTCTTTCTAGTTTCAATATCCGAAAAATCATAAGAATCCACTTTATATGTATCGATTTTTTTTATTTCTGGTTCTTCTTCAGAAAACATAAAAGCCATACTTTGAACGATATCATAATCATCGTTTAACATTTGTTCATGTAATAACATAAACATTTCAGGATGTACCCAATCATCCGCATCAACAAATGTAGTATATTTTCCACTGCACATGTCAATTCCTACATTTCTAGCACCACCAGAATGACCTTTCTTGTCCAATTTTACAGTAATGATATTTTCAGGATACTTTTCTTTTAATGTTTCTAACATAGACCATGTCTTATCTGTAGAAAGATCATCCACAAAAATGATTTCAATATTTTCAAAACCATATGTTTGATTTTTGATAGAATCAAAACATCTCATGATGTACTCTTGTACATTAAAACAAGGAATCACTACAGAAATCTTATCTTTTTCACACATATTATTCTCCAACCATTTTCTTGATTATATCATAAAATAGCATTCACATTAGTGAATGCTATGACTAATTCTTGAATAAATGTCTTTATATTCTGCATCATCCATCTGATAGGAAATCCTAGCAAGCGCTTCTAATACAAGTGGTCCATCATTTGATTGTTTACAACACTCAAATGTTTTATACATATATGTTCCATCTTTGATTTCAGGAAACACATCATCACTATTTCCACATCTTGATTGGCAGAACTTACATCCAGGTACGATCTTATCTTTTTCATCATGAATTTCATTTAACAATTCTTCTGTAAAAGAATCAGAATGCATTGCACGAATCAAGATTTCATCTGTATTTTCTGTCTTCTTGTTTGTAGCACAGACCTTTGCTAGTCCAATACAAGCAGCATAGATCTTTTTTTGTAGATCTGTCATATTATTGTTGAGGAACAAGACCTTGGTTCATAGAAACTGGTCTCTGTCTTTTTACTCTACCTAATCTAAATACACCAGAAGTAGTAATAGAGATTTCATCAGGTCTACCAGGATACTTTTCTTGATTATTAGCTCTAACATATGCTTTACCTTGAATCAATACTCTATCCCCTTCTTCAAGAGCATATACTTCATCAGCTCTCCAATCTTTTGCAGTAAAAGATACGATATCTCTAGAACCTTCACCATTTGATTCATGTCTAAAATCTCTACAATTCAATTCTCTTAACAAAGTAGAAATCTTTCTATCTTGGTTATAGATAGATAATCTACCAAAAGCCATCTTTTGGTTTTGATTTTCGCCCAAATCTGTACGAATGTGAACGATACCTTCTTCTTCGATCGTACCAATCATCGTTACATAATAACAAACGATTTTTTGTTCTTTATCACGAATCGTTTCAAACGCAAAATAATCTTTATGTCTTTCAGCCATGTTATTCTCCTTTATATTTCATTGCGATTTCCGCCATTTTTAACGCACCTTGTTGCGATTGACATCCTGCTAAAAAGCCAGAAGGATGACAGAATATCGCATCTTCTACACCAGTTGTTTTTTGTAGATCTTCTTTTCTTAATCCATACCATATCTTAGGTAAAGGATGTCTATAAGATGTTCTATCAGAAGGATCATCCAATACACACTGTATATTCCATCCACCTCTTAATGCAGGAGATATGACATACCATAACTCTTCTGCTTTAGGATTAGAATTTGATTCAGAAGTAACAACACCCTGCCATGGAGCAAAATGTTCCAATAACATGATATGTCCGGCAGAATAATCAATGTGTTGTTGAATATAGTCTCTACCATCCAAAGCATCCATAATGGAATCTAAACGATTCAAGAAGATATCTTGAGCAAAAGATACAGCATCCATAAATGCTTCATATGGATCCCTATCGCTTTCCCAACTTGGATTAAAATCTTTAATTACTTGAGAAATCGTAAACTCTGTTTGAGATATATGTTGAATCGCTGTCTTTTGTTTATCTGTGATATTTGGCATTGATTCCATCTCATGCATGACATAATCATAACCATTGTCATTTGCATCGATTCCTAATACGAGAGACTTTTCAATTTTGTTATAAACAGATTCATAATATCTTTCTGGACAATTTTGTGAATCTAAGATTTCACGATAATACTTTCTCCAAACTAGACCACATGCAGCATATGGAACATCAGTACCAGGATGCGATTCATTTCTTAGTTTACATTCCTCTGTATGATGATCTAATTCTCCACCACCAATATCAAATATGATCCAGTTTTCTTTATCTTCAGGGACATCATCATCCCCACCTCTTACTATGTTTACTTCATCGCTTAACAATGAAAGCATCGCTGTAGCGAAAACGTCATCCGCATGGAATAATCCATTATGCGTAAATAAATTTAATTTTTTAGGCATCTAGGTGTTCTCCTAACAATGTGTATTATACATAAAATATCAAAAGCATAAAAGAAAAATTTCAGAGCATTTCACTCTGAAATTTATAATTCAATCGTTCCAGTGATATCTGTCTCGTTAGGAACACAAACAATTACATTAGTTCCTGCTCTTTGAATCTTCCCATGTAATGCATACACAGTACCTGTTAAAAAATCAATCAATCTTTGTGCTGTAGCACGATCTAAATTATGAAGATTTAAAACAATACCATTTCCTGCTAATAAAGAATCGGCACAATTTCTAGCTTCTTCAAATGACTTTGGTTCATAAAGATTGTAATTCATAAGTTTTACTCCTATTTTCTACGTTCTTAATTGTAACACTATTTCTTTTTTTCACTACTATATGTTTTTCCAATCATATCGTAATACCGCTTCAATTTACCTTCATAAGCTACATCGCTCATATCAAAGAATCTATGATCCTTGATCTTATCAGGTAGGTATTGTTGATTTACGTAATGATTTGGATAATCATGTGCATACTTATAGCCTGTACCATGTCCAAGTTTTTCAGCACCAGCGTAATGTGCGTCTTGTAAGTAAGAAGGAATTGGAAGATTACCAGTTCTTTGTACTTCTTCCATTGCTTTAAAGATACCATTACTTGCCGCATTAGATTTAGGAGCACAAGCTACATAGCACGCTGCATTTGCCAATATGATCTGACTTTCAGGCATACCAACTCTCTCTACTGCTAAACTAGCGGAAACTGCTACTTCAAGTGCTCTAGGGTCAGCAATTCCACATTCTTCACTAGCAGCTATCATGATACGTCTAGCAATAAATTTGATATCCTCTCCTGCAGTCAACATCCTAGCTAAATAATATAATGTCGCATCAGGATCAGATCCTCGCATACTTTTAATAAATGCAGATATCGTATCATAATGGTTATCACCATCTTTATCATAACGTATCGCTCTTTTTTGAATACATTCTTCAGCTACTTTTAAGGTAATATGAACAGAACCATCTTCTTCCCTATCTGTTGTTAATACAGCTAATTCCAAAGCATTTAATACAGTTCTAGCATCTCCATCAGATGCATCTGCCAAAAAATGTTTTGCATCATCATCAATGGAAACACTATACATCCCTACACCTTTGATTGGATCGTCGATTGCTCGTTGTATCAATTCCATCAAATCTTCTTGACTCAATGATTTTAATTCAAAGATCCTGCTTCTACTTCTTAAAGCACCATTCACTTCAAAATATGGATTTTCTGTTGTAGCT